>JBDTMP010000361.1:0-3499 GCA_039934215.1 Ginsengibacter sp. | reverse complement strand
TGCCGTTATAAAATGAGAAACGAAGCTGCTAAAAATTGTGAAAGGAGCGGTATTGCTGGTTCGATAGTGTACATTGAAGAGTAAGTCAGATCTCTCCAAATCCTGATCAATTAATCAATGGAATCATAGACGAATCCTGCCACAACCGCATATACCATGTGATGAAAAATATCCACAGCTATATCTTTCACTTCCCATTCTTTAACTGGCGGGGCGATGCCGAGTTTGGGCTCTATCGTAATTGCAGTTCCCCATATTGCTGCCATGTGTACAGTAGTTGCAGCAAAACCATTGATACCTGCGAGGGAAAGTAATCCGCGTAACGCCCCCCACGAAGTTCCATATACCCAATGCACTTCATTTGAAAATTCTTCTTTATTACCAGGAGTCGCTTCTATATGCAATGCTTTTTTTACAGCTTTGGCAGGGGCACCGCTGGGTTTTCTTTTAGTGATCCTCATTTCGATCATTTGCGAAACCGTCATCGCAAGGGTTCCCGCGGCTCCTGCAATTAATCCTTTTCCAATAGCGGCACCCAAAGCGCCTAACCAGGTTGATTCATGTGAATTACTTTTCATGAGTTTTGTTTTTATCTTTTGATTACTACTTATAAAAATATTTGATACCGCAATTCCTATTCCCAAACTTATATCGACACGCTTTTAATTTCTCGTTATAGATATAGATACACACTAGAATATCCTTAATTTTCTTTATAATTATTTTATTGGCAGGATTTTCTATTGCTTAATGTGTTATAATAACCGATGGGATATTTAAAGCATGGATCAATTAATCAGAAAGCGATGTCTTTAATCAATTGCGGCTATTGTACCGTCAAAAAAAATTTTAACCTTAAATAAAAATCTAAAATGAAACAGTTATTGGATTCTCTAAAAGTATTTGCATGTGTAATATCAATGTTATTTCTTGCATCGTGCAATAGTGGCACAACCACTTCTGAAACAGAAACTACAGAAAACAGCGATAGTATGGCAATGTCCAATATGGCTACCGATACATCAATGAAAATGGCCGATACGTCAATGAAAATGGCTCCTGATACCACTTCAGTGCCGCACGCATCCGTGGTTCTTTCCGGCGTTTATGCTGATACCACCGTAACCGGTAATGCTCAATTTGATGCAAAGAATGGAAAAGTAAAAATGAAATTAGAACTTTCTATTCCCGCAAAGGCAAACAAAAGTGTTGCCGTTCACATACATGAAATGGGCGATTGTGGAGACATGGCCAAAGCTGCAGGCGGCCACTGGAATCCTACCGGAGCCAACCATGGTAAATGGGGAAGCAGCAGTTTCCATTCCGGCGATATAGGAAATGTAAAGTTAGATTCTAAAGGTGCGGGCACGATGCAACTGGAAACTAATTTATGGTCGTTAGGTGGTGACGCGAAGACAAATATTTTGGGCAGAACGCTAATGGTTCACGGAGGCGTAGATGATTTTACTACTCAACCTACAGGAAATGCCGGTGGCAGAATCGGCTGTGGGGTAATTAATAAATGATAAAATACAAATCCCCATCTGAACCTTTAGCCGGATGGGGATTTTTATTTTTATTTCTTCGGCGGAAAGCCGTAATGATCATGAAGGCCCTGCGTATAGTCAATTTCCACAGGTTTGGAAGGATCATACTCCGGGCTGTTTTTTACAGCATCAACACTTACATTTATTATAGCTTCCTGCATATTCCATTTTACTTCCCTGATCCAGGAAGGAGATACGAGCACTTTTTTTTCTGAGAATAAATTACCGGTTTTTACCACGATGAAAGTGATTTGCCAGGTTTGCTCATTCAATATAAAATCCGAAATTTTTCCAATTTCTCCGTCTGTCGCATGAATGGTATATCCTTTCATTTCGTGTGTGCTGCGAAGATGGGTTTTTATTTCAGGTTCTTTTTTGACTTCACCTTCTTCCAATATATTTTCGGTCACTAAAGGCGTTAATGGAAAAGTTCCCATCATTCCAATGCCTTCACCATACAAGCCCGCATCATAATAGCTTTGCCAGGGATAATATGCAAAAAGTTTTTCTTCTTCCTGCCTGGATATTGGTTTATCGGTATCAATGTCGGGGCTGTTTTGTACCTGTTCTCTTGTAAGATTTACGGGCATTACTTTATTCTCCCAGTCAGGCTTAAGAATGGCTTCAGGTGAAATAAGCACTTCCCTGCCTGTTAACCAGCCACCGGTTTTTACAATCATGTACCGTACTGTCCATGTGGTATCATCAAAATAAAATTCTTCCACTTTTCCAATCTCACCATCCGTAGCGCCTATTGTAAATCCAACCAGGCCGTTTATACTTCTTTGCATAATATTTAATTTTAATAAATGGGTGAAACCTGTTTCATAAAGTTATACAACTTTAAAATTTATCTCGTCATTTTATATCTTACTCTTATTTTAGTTTATTACGTCAACACTTGTTTTTTACTAAGCCAGCCCCAACAGATTCATCTGCGCAGGCAAAAAATATTTCAGCCTATGTGGATTAATTGATATAGCGCGCTTATGATCGACATACACACTAAAATATATAATTTAGCTTTGCAGGCTATTTTTAAATCTTTAATTTTTCAAACTATAATCTATGATATGTAAACTTACCGCAACCGTAATTTGTGCGATTACTTTTTTTGCATGTTCTTCCAACAACGATAGTGATAAAACAAAACCTGTAATAATTAATGTTAATGAAAAAACCGAAACTCCTTCATCAGCACGCAATGCAACCGACAAGCAATACAATTATGAATTAAATAAGCCGGGCCACACCTGGAAATTGCCGGAACAACTTATAGAAGTATCCGGAAACGCCTGGGTCGACAATGATCATTTAATTCTTATAGAAGATATGCACACGGTTTTATATTTAATAAAGCTGGATGATAAAAATGCTACTCTTGAAAAAACCATACAATTTAAAGAAGAGGACAGGGACAAATTTGATATAGAAGACGTCACGATTGTAAATGACGTCGTATATGCACTTTGGAGTCACGGTACTTTATTTAAAATTTCTAATTGGAGAAATAAGCCGCAGGTCGATGAGATCAAAACTTTTTTGAAAAAAGAAAATAATACAGAGGGCCTGTGTTACGATCCGGTGACAAATAAATTATTACTTGCCTGCAAAGATGATTCCGGGGTTCCGGATGAAAAAAAATCAACAAGGGCTGTCTATGATTTCGATATGGCCAATAGCACTTTAAATAATAAACCTTTCCTTTTAATCCATAAAAGTGATTTCGAAAAAGTAGCAGATGAAAAGTTAGAGTTTAATCCTTCAGCAATAGCAGTGCATCCTGTAACACATGATATCTATTTGCTTTCTACGAAGGACAACAAATGCATGGCTGTTTTTAGCCGTGAGGGAAAATTAAAAGATTTTCAATTTATTGATAAAGATCTTATGCCACAGCCCGAAGGAATGTGCTTTTCGCCCGATGGAAAATTGTATATAAGTTCAGAAGG
>JBDTMP010000360.1:0-3601 GCA_039934215.1 Ginsengibacter sp. | reverse complement strand
ACCCTCCTGTTAAGTTGTCTTCCATCATCAGTATCGTTGGTGGCTACCGGTTTCGTTTCGCCATAGCCGTGAGAAGTGATTCTGCTGCTGTCTATACCTTGTGAAATGATGTACTCCATTACAGACCTTGCCCTGTTGTCACTCAGCTTGAAATTATATTCATCACTGCCGCGGCTATCCGTGTGGGCGCTCATCTCTATTTCGATCTTTGGATTTTCACTTAACAATTTTACAACCCTGTTTAGCTCGATATAAGATTCGGGACGAAGATCCCATTTATCAAAATCAAAAAACACGTTGTTCAATCTTATCACCTGGCCTATTTCAATTGGTACGAGGTAAAGATCTTTGTGAATTTCTTTATAGCCTTCTTTTATCAATGAATCAAGATTCAGATTTTCTGATATTGAAAAGAAATGATCGGCAGTAGCTCTTATGCTATAATTTTTGTTATAAGGCAATACCATTTTAAATGAACCATCATACGGATTTGATAAACCAGTACCGGCTTCCACGCCATCCGGCAGGGTCTCGTAAGCGAGTGAAGCGCTCAATGGCTGCTTTGTTTTTGCATTGTACACATTACCGCTTACAAGCACAACAGGATCAGGTTTTTCTTTTTCGAGCAATTTAATTTTTACGATATCACTGGCGCCGTATGTTTCAAGACCGGTGGTCATGTATGCATATTCACCGCCTGCATCCAATGTAAAAAAAGCATCCCACTCAGGAGTATTGATGGGGCTTCCCAGGTTTACAGGATCGCTCCATTTCGTCCAACTGTTATCAAGGCGCTTTGATTTCCAGATGTCGTTATCGCCAACGCCGCCGGGGCGGTCGCTGCTGAAATATAATGTCTCGCCATCCGATGCGAGGTAAGGTGTCATTTCATTATATTTTGGCAAATTGATTTTCTTTCCAAGGCTCTTCGGCTCACTCCATGTGCCGTCATTCAATAAAAAGCAAACATAAATATCATTGTTATAGCCGTGGAATTCTTCTGACATATAAAGCAATAATGTTTTACCATCGCTCGCCATGCTGGCGCCATATTGTGCACCGCGATCATACTTTCCATAATTTCTTATTTTCAGCATTTCGGGTTTGCTCCAGTTACCAGATTCGGTGAGGTAACATAAGCTCACGCCATTGCCCATATAATCACCGTTCTCAAAAGCATTTCTTATCAAAAGCTGGTTGTTATCCGGCGATATCCAGAAGACCGCATTATAGTCTGTGGTGTTAAGCGGCTTGCCAAGATGCACGGCTTTACTCCATATACCCGATGAATCTCTCCACGCAAACCAGATATCCTGCGAATTGGGCATCGTATTATAGTTCGTATTAAACGGATCGTTCTGGCGAATAAAAAATAACAGGTTTCCATCAGCAGAAATGGTAGGCCTTAATTCGGCCAGGCGTGTATTGATATTTTCCCCGATGTTCTCAACTTTGATGATCGTTTCCGCGTTAATTACATTTTCCTTTTGCGCAATTAAGCCCGTTGTATCGGCAGCGTTATCTTTCGGTGGCTGGGCAATAGCATAGTGAATGGATATGCTTAAAATAGAATAGAGTAAAAATTTTTTCAAGTGACTGGAGATTGGTCACAGGGATAACGAAAAAGAAGGAATAATATTTTTAATTATTTGAAGCTGCTTCAATTTTCTAATATACTCCTGCAAATCAACACCAGGAATCCCGATGGAACGATACTATCTACGAACCGGGCGCCGCGGCAGACGCCTGGAGAGTAGTAAAATATTGAAATGATGTTTTGCGTTCCGCAGGAATGTTTAGGGAGATAAGAGTTTAGGATTTCAATAAAAGTTTTGAACAGAGAATCTAAATAAAAAATTTCCTTTGGAAGCATCGCTTTTCGGAAACAAAGTTTGCAGGTAGCCAACTTCCAGCCGTGCATTTACAATATTCAATTGAAGCCCTGCACCGGTTGCGGCCCATATCCTGTTATCAGCATTCCTCTTGCTAATTTCTCCGAGGTCAAAAAATACTATTGGCTTAATGCTGTAAATATTCGCCCTGTCTGCGAGGTACTCTATGGTGGGTTTAATATCCTTATTTACAATTCGCTCCGCAGCGGAATCTGCGGCATCATCCGAAAGGCCGCCATTCAAAGCAAGGTCGTCTGCGATAAAACTTTTGGCTGTATTTACCTGTCCCTTTATTGCGCTGCGCATGGTAATGCGTGGATCTTCTTCCTGTATCACAATATCAGGAATTAAAGGGCGTGACCACTTTGCGATGGGGATCGAAAAATTTAAATTCAATCCCCAATAAGATGTACCGCCCTGGATAGAATTGGTTGCGGGAAACAACCCGCCCTCTTTTTCTCCGAGGCTGCGGATCACCGGGCCACCGGGGAAAGACATATTTGTAAAAGACTGGAGAGGCGAATATAAAAAACCTGCGGAAGCATTACCTGCAAAGTATCCGCTATAAGCGGGTGGAGTCCCCCATGTATATCCAAACGAGGCTATTGTTTCCAGGTCAACATTATTGTGGCCCCTGCCTAACGGCACCGCATAGCCCAGTTTACCTGCTACCCGCTGGTAAGGTTTTAAGCTGATATCTTTTTTAGGAACACCGGCATTAAACCAAACACCCAGTCTCGCCAAACCATTGCCTACTCTTCCATCGCCCAATGCATTCAGGTCATACGCCGTTTCAGGGTTTTCGTATTTGCTACTCTGCAGCGTATAATTATTTTGCGAGAACTGAACGCCGCCACTCAAAATGTACTTATCAGCGAAAAGTATTTTTCCATTACCATTTATTGAAGCGAAAATCTTTGCAATGTCGTTATCATAATTAATAATATTAATCGGCTGCGAACCGTTGGCATACAAAAATCCAAGATTCCATCCCAGCCCTTTGTCAACAGGTAAGGGATGAATAAATTGAAGCGCACCTGCTAAATTGTAAAAGGTTTCATTGAATGATTTGCGTAAGTTTAGATCAAGAGTCAGCAGGTTTTTTTTAAGACGATCCGAAGGCTTGTACATTCCGGGAAGGTGTAATAAATCGGTGGCTGTTTGCAGGTAGGCATACGTTCCGAAAGTGCGGTCATTTACCAGCCCGATGAATGGTGAAGTAGCCATCAGCAGCTTCGGCACTTCTTTATAGAAAGTTGGTTTTGCAGTGCGTGGAATCGGTAAAATGTTATTGCCAATGTTATACAGATCTATACGCAGGTAATAAGGGTGTATGGTAACCTGTACATTTTTACCGCCCGTGCTGTCAGCGACCGGGCACACATCTGATGTAATATATAAAACCGAGGTTGATCCCCGGAGGTTGATAGAAAATTCTTTCTCGCCTTTTATGATTTCATCCCGTACTAACTCCTGCGCTGTATTGACCGCAGCAGGATCGAATAATTGTCCAACTCCAACGACCTGCTCCACTTTTGCCTGTAGATCTTTTGGTATCCACCGGCCTGCAATTTTTACAGCGCTTACTGTATAATTCATATCAGCAGTTATGGTATTGCATTCCGTCTTTTGTGCAAAAATACCATGTGTGATAAACAGGCAACCGGTCAACAGCAAAATGACGTACCTGCTAATTTTGAAAATCATAA
>JBDTMP010000359.1:0-7619 GCA_039934215.1 Ginsengibacter sp. | reverse complement strand
GTACGAATTCCAAGCCTTCGCTCCCTTGGGCTTTCTGCCGCTGATATTGATAAGCAAGGAGAATTCATCATCGGAATACAAATGGTAGGACTTTTAATTGGTGGTATCATTTGGGGAATTGCCGGCGATAAAAAAGGAAGGCTTAGCGTTTTGTTTGGTTCTATTATTTTATATTCTTTAGCCAATATTGCCAATGGTTTTGTACAAACAGTTCCTCAATATGCCATTGCAAGATTCATTGCAGGCATTGGGCTGGCAGGAGAATTGGGTGCGGGCATTACACTTGTTTCAGAGCTTTTGAAAAAGGAACAAAGAGGAATTGGTACCTCACTGGTTGCAGGGATAGGATTGCTTGGCGCCGTGGTAGCGTTTTTTATTTCGCAGAGATATGACTGGAGAATTTGCTACTTCATTGGAGGCGGACTGGGAATACTACTTCTTTTTATGCGCATAAGTATTTTTGAATCGGGCATGTATAAATCTCTTGAGAAAAATATTTCAAGAGGAAATTTTTTAATGTTTTTTAATAACACAAAACGATTTAAAAAATACGCATTCAGTATTTTATTGGGGCTTCCTACATGGTATGTCATCGGCATTCTCATTGCGTTTTCAAATAAATTTGCAAAAGATTTTGGTATACCCGAAGATATAAACCCCGGGAAGGCTACTATGTACGCATATATTGCGATTTCAATTGGTGATGTGCTGGCCGGACTGGTGAGCCAGTTGCTAAAAAGCAGGAAGAAAACACTGTATCTTTTTTATGCAATAACTGCCATAATGATGGCTTTTTATTTTACACAAACGGAAAAAAGTACGGCATCAAATTTTTACTGGATTGCCGCAGGTCTTGGTTTTGCAACAGGTTTCTGGGCGATATTTGTTACGATGGGCGCTGAACAATTCGGAACGAATTTACGGGCCACTGCCGCTACCACAATTCCGAATATGGTTCGCGGTTCATTGCCATTAATGCTTTTATTATTCAACGGGCTTCAGCATTATTTTACCTATATCTTCAGCGGTCTTTTAACCGGCATAATTATCATGGCCATAACGATTGTCGCCGCTGTAAATACAGAAGAGACTTTTCATAAAGAGCTTAATTATATCGAAATTTAGTCTCCCTGTTAATTGGTTAATTTGTTTATTATTTAATTCGCTAATTGGTAAGTTGGCTAATTAGTTTTTTTTAATTCGTGTAATTCGTGCGCAAAATTCGTGTTACAAATGAAATTCCTCATCATTCGCTTTTCATCCATCGGGGATATTGTTCTTACTACGCCTGTAATTCGTTGCCTCAGGAAAAAATATCCTGGTAGCGAAATTCATTACCTCACAAAAAAGAATTTTGCCGGTATCGTTGAGTCGAATCCAAACGTAACGAAAGTGCATCGCCTTGAAAACGATTTGAAGGAAACTATTCTGCAATTAAAGAATGAAAATTTTGATCACATCATTGATCTCCATCACAACCTAAGAACGCTGCAAATAAAAAGGTCATTTAAAAAAATACCTTTTTATTCTGTCAATAAGCTCAATAAGCAGAAATGGATATACACAAATTTTAAGATCAACTTAATGCCCCATAAACATATTGTTGACCGATACATGGAAATAGTGGAATCATTGGGCGTAGTCAACGATGGAGCAGGGTTGGATTACTTTATTCCTGAAAATGATTTTGTAAAAGATAATGATATTCCTTTTTCTCATTCACAGGGATATATTGCCATTGTGATCGGGGCGGCTCACAACACTAAAAAACTTCCAAAAAATAAATTAACAGAGCTATGCGGTTTGATAAAATACCCAATCATTTTATTGGGAGGAAATGAAGATTTTTACGATGGATTGGAAATTTCAAAAGCTGACCCCGTGAAAATTTATAATGCCTGTGGTAAATTCAAACTGAACGAATCGGCAGATTTAATAAGACGTTCGAAAATGGTGATAAGCCACGATACAGGCCTGATGCATATTGCGGCAGCATTCAAAAAAAATACACTTTCGGTTTGGGGAAATACAGTTCCCTCCTTTGGAATGTATCCTTACCAAACTCTTCACGAAATATTCCAGGTAAATAAATTATGGTGCAGGCCCTGTAGTAAAATTGGTTATGATAAATGTCCTCTCGGTCATTTTAAATGCATGAATAACCAATCTGTAAATGCGATCGCTGCAAGTGTGCATGCATTTGTAAACCCTGCCTTCACAGGTTAAGGGCATTCTTTAACTTTTTATATTAAATGCTATGTACATTTTTGCATAGTATTTATGCTGAAATGAAATATTATATTTTTTTATTTTTCCTGCTCTCTTCTTCGCAATGCTTTTCTCAAAAAGTAATTGTGCATGCTTCCATAGTAAATAAAAAAACAAATGCTGCCAGCGATACAATCTATTATACATTTAACCGGCAGCTTACCTGGAGCGATTTTAAGGGCAAGCCCGATGAAAATCATTTCGGAGGCGCAGTTACCGCATCCGGTTTTGCTTTTGATTCAAAAATGAATTTTGATGGCAAAAACATTTATCTCGATATTGAGGTGTACACTTTTTTTAGTAAAAAAGATTCCTGGAAAAAACCGCAGATAAATTCAGCGTACCATTTATTGCACGAGCAGCATCATTTTGATATAACAAGAATGAGTGCGGAAAAATTAGCAAACGACCTGGCAAAAGCAAATTTTACAAAAGATAATTATAACTCCTTGCTTAATGCCTTGTTTGAAAAAGCATATAAAGAAAATTCAGAATTACAGCGGCGGTACGATAAGGAAACGAGCCACAGTATTGATACAACAAAACAGCAGGAATGGAATGATAAAATTGCCGTTGAAATAAAAAAATTAAAAGAAACTGCTATTGTCAAAAACTAAATTTTCTCTTGTAAGTTCACCATTAATATTGGAATCTTCAGCTCGTGACGAACTGTATTTACAGTTTCGCCAAATATGAGGTCTTTAATGCCTGTATGCCCATGTGCGCCCACTACAAGCATATCAGCATCATTTTCTTTTACAAACTTTACTATTTCCTTCGCCCTGTTTCTAAACCCCAGTTTGCCTTCAGCCTCGTAACCCCTTTCTCTTAACTGATCAACAAAAAAAGTAAGCCGCTCCAAATCTTTTTTCGTTTCATAATCATCCGTTTCCTTGCCCAGCAAAATTGCCGTAGCGCTTTCTACAATATGTATCAATAAAAACCGTGTATCCTGTTTAGCCTGGCCCAGCGCTGATGCCAGCAGCTTTGAATCGTTCTCACTAAAATCCAATGCAACTGCAATCTTTTTATAAACCGGCACATTAAGATTTATTAAGCCCGATATATCAGGATGCATTTGTATGGAAACAGATTTTTTTCTTTTGCCAAGCATTGGAAAAATAAAGGAGTAAATTAAAAGAGATCCGAACAAAATCCCTGCAAGAACAATGCTGATTTTTCCAATCAAACTTTCAGATGTAGCAAAATAGTCGCTGGCCTCATTTATTACCAGCTTGACATTGAGATAAACGAGAATTGAGGCAATAAGCCATGCAAAAAATTGAATGACAGGCTTAATAGCAAACGAACCCATCGTTTTTTTATCACTCACAAAATGTATTAAAGGTATTACTGCAAATCCCAATTGCAGGCTTAGAATTACCTGGCTAAAAATTAGCATACTGTCTATTTCGCTCTCACCAAAAACACCAATTACGATTATCGCGGGAATAATGGCCAATAAACGCGTCATCAGTCTTCGTATAATTGGATTGATGCGCAAGCGTAAATATCCTTCCATAACTATTTGGCCCGCCAGCGTCCCTGTAACAGTTGAGCTTTGGCCGGATGCAATAAGTGCAACCGCAAATAAAGTTGATGCAACGGTTGATCCAAGCATTGGAGATAATAATTGATGGGCTTGTTTTATTTCGCCTACATCGGTTCTGCCGGTTGAAAAAAAGACCGCGGCCGCCAATATGAGAATGGCGGCGTTGATAAGAAAAGCAAAATTTAAAGCGATTGCCGTGTCCACGAAACTCCATTTTAGAGCCTGCTTAATACCGGCTTTTGTCTTTACTATTTTCCTGGTTTGTACAAGAGAAGAATGTAAGTACAGGTTATGCGGCATTACAGTGGCTCCAATAATTCCAATCGCAAGATATAAAGCTGTTTCCTTCGGTAATGCATTGCTCATGCCTTTTGCGGCATATAACTCTTTAGGGTCCGGCAACGATGGAATAAATCCTTTTAAAACTTCGTATAAGTCCGGTTGTGCGATGATAATATTAATGAGGAAACAAATGCCTATCACCGCTATAAGAGTAATTATAAAAGCTTCCATTTTCCGGATGCCCATTCGCTGCAGGTAGAGCAGTAAAAATGTATCCAGCACGGTGATAGATACGCCCCATATTAAAGGCAACCCTGTAAGTAATTGTATGCCGATGGCCATCCCCAGTACCTCTGCGAGATCGCAGGCTGCAATCGCAATTTCAGCGAGAATGTACAACATGAAATTTACAGTTTTAGGGTAAGCCTCTCTGTTAGCCTGCGCAAGATCTCTTCCTCTTACGATACCCAATCTTGCACTTAAGGTTTGGAGAAGCAAAGCCATAATGTTGCTCATAAGCAATACCCATATTAATGTGTACCCATACTTACTTCCTCCTGCAAGATCAGTCGCCCAGTTCCCCGGATCCATATAGCCTACGCTTACCAGGTATGCCGGTCCAAAAAAAGCGAATATTCTTTTCCAGCCTTTTTTGGTCGAGCTGATGTCAACAGTTTCATGAACTTCGCTTAACGAATTATCGTGTACCAATTTTTTTATCATCATAAACAAAAATATTTTGTGCCACCTGGCCGCTTATAGTGCAGGCAGGTTGCCTTGAAATTTTTACCTGCAGTGAGCCGTCAAATTCAAATGCCTTCAATACTTTGATTTGCGATCCGATTCCAATACTATAATGATTTAGCATTTTCATCATTTCATTTGTTTGATTACTTACTGAGCTTACAACACCATTTTTTTTAAAAGAGAGATCAGTGAGAGCTATCTGTTTAAGTTCCGGAACGCTTCCTTTTTCATCAGGGATCGGATCTCCGTGGGGATCTATTTTTGGCTGACCGAGGTATTGATCTAATTTTCTGATAAGATCCGGACTGCTTACATGCTCAAGCTCTTCAGCAATGGCATGCACCTTATCCCATTCCATACCCAGTTTGCTTACCAAAAAAACTTCCCACAACCGGTGTCGCCGTATAATCTTAAGCGCTTCCTTGATCCCCGCTTCATTTAGCCTGAAACCATAATAGCGCTTGTATTCAAGCAATCGTTTCATTTTAAGTTTTTTGAGCATATCCGATACTGAGGCGGCGGTTGTATTGAGATAGTCCGCCAAAGAATTAGTATTTACTTTTTCCGTTTTAGCCTGGAGTGTATAGATACTCTTTATGTAGTTTTCCTCGCTCTCTGATAATTTCATACAATTTGAAAATTATTTTAGACAAATCTAAAAATTAAATATGACTAATATTAATTTTTTTTTCAAGACTATTTATTCCGGAGTTTATATTTATTAGAAAACAAGTGGTAGGTCAGGACATTGTAAATTATTTTTATGCACGGGTTTTTCCAGCCCAGCGCATGCAATCATAAGGCAACACAAATAATTTATGGTTTTTTTTGCGGTATTGTACGGACATACATCATTTGTAGAATAATTATTACGGGGATCATATAACGGGGAATAAAATGTGTGTAATATGGACACTTCAAAGCCTGTAAACACCTGATTTTCTAAATTTTACTTTTATCTTGCGACCTCAATAAATTTGACAGCATACATTATGAGTTTCAAAAATTATAGCGTTCCCTATGAAATTGATCAACGTTATTCCAAAAAAGTCGCATACTTCTCGATGGAGTTTGCTATTCACCAGCCTTTAAAAATTTACAGCGGCGGCCTTGGATTTTTATCTGGATCACACTTGAGAAGTGCATACGAGCTAAAGCAGAATTTAGTTGGTATTGGCATTCTGTGGAAAGAGGGATATTATGACCAGGCACGCAATTCCGACCAGACCTTGAAGGTTGTTTGGATCGAAAAAATTTATAATTTTCTTGAGGATACGGGTATTCTTTTTCAGATAGATATTCATGATCATCCTGTATGGGTGAAGGTGCTTTATCTCAATCCCAAAACTTTTAATACCGCCCCTCTTTTTCTTCTTACTACCGACTTGCCGGAAAATGATTTCGTATCACGCACAATATGCAACCGGCTATACGATGGGAATGCCGCGACCAAGATGGCGCAGTTTATTTTATTAGGCATTGGCGGCGCAAGGCTGATGGATGAAATAAACTTTAATCCTGATCTTTATCATTTGAATGAAGCGCATTCTGTAAGCGCCGCATTTTACTTATACAAAAAGCTGGGCAGTAAAGAAGCAGTACAAAAGAAACTTGTATTTACCACACATACACCTGAAGAAGCCGGGAACGAAAAACATGATATATACCTCTGTGAAAAGATGAGTTATTTCTGTGGTATTAACCTCGGGGAAGTAAGGTTTCTTACAGGCATGACTGACGATCTCTTCAATCATTCACTCGCGGCGTTGCGCTTTGCTCATTTAGCAAATGGCGTATCACAACTTCACGGCGAAGTGAGCAGGCAAATGTGGGGCAAGTACGAACATATATGTGAGATCAAATCAATAACGAATGCACAGAACTGGCAATACTGGGCCGATAAAGAATTGTACAAAGCAAAAGAAGAATATAATGACATTTGGTTTGATGAAAGAAAGAGAAATATAAAGAGAAGCGCATTGGAAATCGTAGCCGATCAGACGGGCAAGCTGATGGACCCGAATGTACTTACTATTGTATGGGCAAGAAGATTTGCCGGTTACAAAAGAGCTGAATTAATAACCCGGGATCATAACCGGTTTGAAGCCCTGTTGAACAATCCTAAATACCCGATTCAGATTATTTGGGCGGGTAAGCCATATCCTTTGGATTTTCCGGCGATTAATGATTTTAATCACCTCGTTCATTTGAGTAAACAATATGAAAATGTGGCCGTGTGTACCGGTTACGAGCTTACACTTAGCAGGCATTTAAAACAAGCTGCGGATGTTTGGCTTAATAATCCAAGAGTGCCAAGGGAAGCAAGCGGCACCAGTGGTATGACCGCGGCAATGAATGGAGCAGTGAACCTGAGCACCAACGATGGCTGGATATGCGAATTCATAAATAACGGTAATAACGGATTTGTGGTGCCACCCGCTGACTACATGAACATGCATATAGAAGAGCAGGATAATTACGACCTTAATAAACTCTATGAAATATTAGAAAATGAAATTCTTCCGGTTTACTATAATGACTTTGATACCTGGCGGCAAATAGTAAAAAACGGCATGAGGGATGTACAGGTACAGTTTGATAGCAACCGTATGGCTAATGAATATTATGAAATTTTATATAAGGATATGTAGCGGTACACACTTAGTTAAAAGAAGCCGGCTTACTTTATGTGAGCCGGTTTTTTTGTTATCAATTCTTATCAGCTTTCAAGAGGAATCGAAAAATAAAAAACAGAACCTTTTCCGGGTTC
>JBDTMP010000358.1:0-2310 GCA_039934215.1 Ginsengibacter sp. | reverse complement strand
GCCCTGGTTTATGCCGGCTGCCGCTAAAGGTGCTGTAGCTAGTGTTATATCTGCATAAAGTTTATTACTAAAACCTGTTAAAAACATGCAGCCTAAAAAGAACACTAATAGCTTTTGAAAATAAAAATTTCTTCTACTAAACATGTTTGAAAGAAAAGCTGGTTGCTGTAAGACAGGGCAACCTTGAGGCAGGGGGTTTACTGTTTTCATGAAATAAATTTTTATAAAAATTAAACAATGAAAAAAAGATTTGCAATTAATGTTATCCAACGGTCATCAAATATTATCTAAAGGCGTTTTAATAAAAAAATGGGGATTTAAAATAAAATTGATATGCGGTTGATAATGTTTTCAACTGGCATCATTTTCGCTAATTTGTGGCCGCCTGAGTTTGGCAGGGAAATCAAAACAAATTGTTACAAACTGTGAGCCCATCTTTGAAAAAAATTTAGTCTAAAAAACAGTATTTATATGTGCGGAATTGTTGGTTACATTGGACACAGAGAAGCATATCCAATTATTATTACCGGGCTTAAAAGGCAGGAATACCGGGGATATGACAGCACCGGCGTAGCATTAATAAATGATGAGGGTTTATTAGTTTATAAGAAAAAAGGGAAAGTTGCTGAGTTAGAACAAACACTTCTCGGTAAACCTTTAAACGCTCACATCGGCATAGGGCATACACGCTGGGCAACACATGGAGAGCCAAGTGATGTAAACGCCCATCCGCATAGGAGTGCCGGGGGCAAACTGGCTATGATTCACAATGGCATCATTGAAAATTATGCCCAGCTAAAAAAGGAGCTTATAAATAAAGGATACAGTTTTAAAAGCGAAACTGATACAGAAGTTCTGCTAAATTTTATCGAAGAGATTTATAAAAATTCTAATTGCGCCCTTGAAGAGGCCCTACGAATTGCATTGAAGAGAGTAAGTGGTGCCTATGTAATTCTCCTGCTGGATGAAGACAATCCTGATACAATAATTGCGGCAAGAAAAGGAAGTCCTCTTGTAATTGGTATTGGTAAAGGAGAGCATTTCCTGGGATCGGATGCGACACCAATGCTGGAATACACAAAAGAAGTTGTGTACGTAAACGATTATGAAATTGCCATTGTAAAGGCTGACGAACTCATCCTTAAAAACCTGGGTAACGAAAAGCAAACTCCGTATATCTCCAGCCTCGACATGGAACTGGCGGCTATCGAAAAAGGTGGTTACGATCATTTCATGTTAAAGGAAATTAATGAACAGCCTGCAACCATATATGACTGCTTACGAGGCAGGTTAGACGCAAAGAAAGGAACAATAACTATGAAAGGCATCGAGGACAATATGGATGCACTCTCAAATGCTCCACGCTATATAATTATCGCATGCGGCACAAGCTGGCATGCAGGCTTGGTGGCAGAATACGTAATTGAAGAGTTATGCCGCATACCGGTGGAAGTGGAGTATGCATCAGAGTTCCGGTATAGAAATCCTATTGTAAATAAGGGGGATGTTATTATTGCTATTTCACAAAGTGGAGAGACTGCAGACACCCTGGTAGCGATTGAAAAAGCAAAAGAGCAAGGTGCTTTTATTTTCGGTGTTGTAAATGTTGTTGGATCTTCTATTGCACGGGCTTCTCACGCTGGAGCCTACACGCATGCGGGAATGGAAATTGGTGTCGCTTCCACAAAAGCATTCACTGCACAACTTGCTGTATTATTAATGATGGCTTTAAAAATTGCAAAGAAAAAAGGAACAATTGATGAACAGAGATATTCAAAACTTTTGGTAGAAATGGAAGAGGTTCCTGAAAAGGTGGAATCGATTTTGAAAAACGGCGAAGAACTAAATACCATCGGACAGAAATATAAAGATGCCGTGAATGCACTTTACCTTGGCAGGGGCTATAATTTCCCGATTGCACTTGAAGGCGCATTAAAACTTAAAGAGATTTCATATATACACGCGGAGGGCTACCCGGCGGCAGAAATGAAACACGGCCCCATAGCACTTGTTGACAATGAACTTCCGGTAGTATTTGTAGCGACTAAAGATGAATACCACGCAAAAATTGTGAGTAACATCCAGGAGATAAAAGCACGCAAAGGAAAAGTGATTGCTATAATTACGGAGGGAGATGAGGAAATTCCGGGTATGGCAGATGATGTATTTAGTGTTCCCCCGGCAGATGAAATTGTAGCTCCATTATTAAGCGTAATTCCACTGCAATTACTTTCTTATTATATCGGTGTTGCAAAAGGATGTGATGTAGATAAGCCAAGAAATTTGGCTAAGTCGGTGACGGTAGAGTGA
>JBDTMP010000357.1:0-1507 GCA_039934215.1 Ginsengibacter sp. | reverse complement strand
GTATTCCGGTATATATATAGTTATGAAGAAGCAATGGAAGTAAGCAATGATGGATTTGTAAAATTCTTTTTAAGTATTGATAAGTTTAGGTGTGAGCATGAAGCAGATATTGAAAAATTACTGACTGGCTGGATAAAAAGGATCATGATTAATACTTCAATTGATCTTTTACGCAAGAAAATGCTGTTACCGGAAATCGGTGGCATTCCTGATTATGTGTGGGATATTAAAGATAAAAGCGCTTCAGCCGACCAAATGACAATTTATAAAGACCTGATTAAGCTGGTAAAAAAACTTCCGCCGGCATATCGGATTGTTTTCAATATGCATGTGATAGATGGTTACACACATATTGAAATTGCAGATACTTTGGGAATACCGGTTGGAACGTCAAAGTCAAATTTATTAAGAGCAAAAGCATTAATGCAAACATATTTAAATCAAAAGGAAGAGCTTACAGAATGCAGCATTTAGAAAACGATATGGATGACCTGTTTCAAAGAGCAGCAGAGAATTATCCTTTGCAGAAAGGTAAAGATGACTGGGAAAGTATTGCAAAGAAGATTTCAGATAATCCTGGTTCTCCCAAAGTAATACCTGTTCAAAATAAAAGAAATAAAAAATTTATTGCATTTGCTCTATTGTTATTGATGTTGGCAGTTAGCTGGTTTATATTTCAAAATACTAAAACAGGCAGATACGCCGATATGAAGAAAACTGAATTAAAGGGAACTAAAAGTATTCCAAATAATTCTGAAATAAATAACAAGAAAACCGGGATTGCCGGTAAAAAACAGGCATTTAATATTAATGAAAAAAATAAAAGTGATAATCAAAATAACAATAAAAGTATAACCCATTCTTCAGCTAATACCTCAACTAATTTTACTGCCGCGACTGTCAAAGTTTCTTTCTATTCTAAAAATAATAACGCAAATCAAAATGAAGAAATCGCTGCTAATAACGTTGTGACTGAAAAAAATAATGCTTCAAATAATTATTTTTCTATTCCGCATATCATCAAAGAAAGCCCTGGAAAGGTGATTGCAGAAAAACAGGAAACCATTAGTGAAGACATTCCAGAAAGCAGAAATAATGTGAATGAGCACGTGTCACCTCCTTTCTTAAATAATCATTCAAAGGAAAATTCAAATGCTGTTATTTCTGAAAAAAAGAAACAAGAAAAACCCCGCATTCAACAAAAAAAACAACGTATTTATATAGGCATTTTTGCAGGTCCCGACTTTAGCAAAGTACAATCAGGTTCATTCAGCCATACAGGTTTTGATGCAGGCATTCTTTTAGGAGTCAGGGTTAACAGAAAAATATCTTTCGAAACAGGATTTATGTGGAATAAAAAAAATTATAACAGTGACGGAAAAGATTTTAGTATGGATAAGGTTGGCTCAACAATGCCATCGGGTATGGTCATCAATAATCTTAAAAGCCAAAGTTCATTTATAGAAATTCCCATAAAAATTAAGTACGATTTTTTTGTCAAAAGCAA
>JBDTMP010000356.1:0-8475 GCA_039934215.1 Ginsengibacter sp. | reverse complement strand
TAAGCAATGCTGATAATCTTGTGTTTGATTCGTTACCAAAAAGATGGGATGAAGCAGTTCCCCTGGGCAATGGTATGTTGGGCGCATTGGTGTGGCAAAAAGAAAATAAACTGCGTTTTTCCTTAGACAGGGCTGATCTCTGGGATGAACGACAAGCTATGGATCTCTCTAAATTCAATTTTAAATGGGTGCAGCAGCAGGTAAAAAAAAATCAATATGATACCGTGCAAAAATTAGGTGATGTACCTTATGAAAAATTTCCTTACCCAACTAAATTACCCGCAGGAGCAATAGAATTTGATATTTCCGCATTTGGAAAAGTAAAGAGCTCAATGCTGGATATTCAGCATGCATTATGCAGGGTGGAATGGGAGAATGGGATTGAATTGAAAACCTATATATGCGCTGATGCGGATTTTGGAGTATTTAAATTTAAAAACATCAAGGAAAATATAGTTGCCAATATTATTGCACCTCCTTACAATACAAAAGAGAAAGGAAGTGTTGGAAATTCGGTTGAAGGGCAGGGGTTGGAAAGATTAGGTTATCAGCAGGGGAATGTGATTAATGGCAAAAACTACATTCAGTACTATCAGCCGACAACTAATGATGAAGGATATGTGATATACGTAAATTGGGAAAAAAAACAAAATGAAATTACCGGAATATGGAATGTAAAAAAAGTTTTTGCGAATGATATCAAAAAAAATAAAGCAGTAATTTTTGATACAAGTTTTACCAAACACTGTTTGTGGTGGAAAAATTTTTGGAACCAATCTTCGGTTTCTATTCCTGAGAAGCAGATTGAAAAACAATATTATCTCGAACTTTACAAGCTGGGCTGTGTTGCGCGGAAAGGTGTGCCGGCTATCACTTTACAGGCGATATGGACTGCCGATAATGGAAGCCTTCCTCCCTGGAAAGGTGATTTTCATAATGACCTTAATACACAACTTTCTTACTGGCCAGCTTATTCATCAAACCATCTTGAAGAA
This sequence comes from Ginsengibacter sp., assembly GCA_039934215.1. Classification (GTDB taxonomy): domain Bacteria; phylum Bacteroidota; class Bacteroidia; order Chitinophagales; family Chitinophagaceae; genus Ginsengibacter. Next base: position 7,480 of record JBDTMP010000356.1, on the reverse strand, counting down.
GCGAAAACTTTTACTGACTGGCTTTGGAAAATTAAAAATGAAAATGAAAAATTTACTAAGCAATATTTTAATGTAGAAGGATTGAATGTACCAGGCGTTACAACATTGTCAGGCTATCCTATGGGTGGCTGGATTCAGTATTCATTATCTCCAACAATTTCTGCATGGCTGTCGCAACACTTTTACTGGCAATGGAAATATTCAATGGATAAAAATTTTCTTGAGACCCGTGCATATCCGTATTTGCATGAAGTAGCTGTGTTTTTGGAAAATATTTCATATATACAAAACGGAAAAAGAAAGTTGCCATTAAGCTCAAGTCCGGAGTATAATGATAACAGTATAACTGCATGGTTTACCAATACAACCAATTATGATTTGTCTTTAATGAAATTTGCTTTTAGTGCCGCAGAGGAAGCAGCAAAAGCAATGAATAAAAATGAAGAAGCTTCTCATTGGAAAAAAATAAAGAATGAATTACCGGCATTAAACGTAAATGAAACAGGCCTTACCATTGCTGCCGGTTTTACAAGAAAAGAATCGCACCGCCATCATTCAAATCTTATGGCGATATACCCTTTGGGATTGTTGAATGCAGATAATGAAAAAGATAAAATAATCATTGATAACTCCCTGCGATGGATGGAGAAAACAGGCACTGATGCCTGGTGTGGATATTCATTTAGCTGGGCAGCTTCATTATATGCAAGAGCCAAAGAAGGTGATAATGCCGCAAAACAGTTATCAATATTTGCCTCAAACTTTTGCTCGCCAAATAGTTTTCATTTGAATGGAGATCAAAAAGGCGGGCAGTATTCTAAGTTCACTTACCGTCCTTTTACACTTGAAGGAAATTTTGCTTTTGCACAAGGGCTCAATGAAATGTTGCTGCAAAGCTATAATGGTTACATAGAAATTTTTCCGGCTATACCGCAAAGCTGGAAAAATGTTTCTTTCAATAATTTGCGTACAGAAGGTGCTTTTCTTGTCTCGGCAAAAAAAGAAAATGGAGTTTTGGATGAAGTAAAAATTCTCTCAGAAAAAGGTGGTTTATTGCGTTTAAAATCTCCATTCAAAACTTTTTATATTGCAGATTCCAATAAGAAATATCAATTCAACTCAAAAGAAAATATGTTGGAAATAAAAATGAATTCCGGAGAGCAGGTTATAGTGAAGAATGGGTATGAATAAAAGGAATGAGGGAATGCGTGTAAGCGTTCCCGCAGGCGGAAACACTGGAGCGCTGGCGATAAGGAAAATGGTAATGTCACCAACAATGGTATTGAAAACTGGACAAGCGCCACCGCCACGTTCACTAGCATCCTTTCCTTGATGGTAATGGAAGAGTTGCAAGGGTAATGATGAATGCAGAACTCGTGAAACAGGTCAGTCAAAAATAATTATCCCAACCGTTTACCGCGACGATTATATGCTTGCATTAAGACGATTAACCCGGCAGCAGGAAACATCATATTTGTATTAAATTTTGAGTTTAATTTGTATATACTGTTTTTAAAAAAATAATATATGAAATTCTCGTCACGACCTCCTACAAAAAGGATGATAGCCAAGCTAAAAGAATGTCTTGAGAAGGAGAAGCAAAATAAAGGACTTGTTCCGTGCTTGCCTGAGGAAATGAAATCTTCTCTTGCAGGCTTGTATAAACGGGGGTTGGTAGACACAAGAATGGAGTTTATAAATAATAAAAAATTGCTGTGTATTTACATTACCGAGTCAGGGAAAAAACTTTTAGCAGATATAATTGAAGTATAAATATTTTCAAGATTGTCAGGAACACTGCTGCATACTAACGATCAGCGTAATTTTTATATTGATTACAACTTTTCTTAATTTTACAGTTCAATTAAAGTGAATGTAATTTTTTTATGTTCACTTTTTTTATCAAATTTTAATTTAAAAAAAATCATTCTATAGTATGTTTGAATCGTTAAGCGATCATTTAGATTCCGCCTTTAAAAATTTAAAAGGCCAGGGAAGAATTACCGAACTCAATATTGCATCAACTGTCAAAGACATAAGACGGGCATTGGTTGATGCTGATGTGAACTATAAGATCGCAAAAGAATTTACCGATAGCATTAAAGAAAAGGCAACCGGCGAAAAAGTTATTAATGCGGTAAGTCCAGGTCAGCTCATGGTAAAAATCGTTAAAGACGAACTTACAGAGCTAATGGGTGGGGTTGAAACAGAACTCAACCTCTCAGGCAATCCCGCTATTATTTTAATTGCAGGTTTGCAGGGTAGTGGTAAAACTACTTTTAGTGGAAAGCTTGCAAATTATCTTAAAACAAAAAAAGCGAAATCTCCTTTGCTTGTTGCTGCCGACATTTATAGACCTGCGGCGATTGACCAGCTGAAAATATTAGGTGAGCAAATTAATGTGGATGTGTACACTGAGCCGGAAAATAAAGATGTAGTTTCTATTGTTCAGAATGCCATTAAAGAAGCAAAGACCAAAAACAAAAATGTAATTATAATTGATACAGCGGGCCGACTTGCGATTGACGAGGTGATGATGACTGAAGTCGCAAATATTAAAAGTGCAGTTGATCCCAAAGAAATATTATTTGTAGTTGATAGTATGACCGGGCAGGATGCTGTAAATACGGCGGCTGCATTTAACCAAAGGCTGAACTATACCGGGGTAGTTCTTACAAAACTTGATGGCGATACCCGTGGTGGTGCTGCTATTTCTATTAAATACACTGTAAATAAACCTATTAAGTTTGTGAGCAGTGGCGAAAAGATGGATACGCTTGATGTGTTTTATCCTGAAAGAATGGCGCAACGGATACTCGGAATGGGCGATATCGTAAGCCTGGTTGAAAAAGCCCAGGAACAATTCGACGAGGTTCAGGCCGCGAAGCTCGAAAAGAGAATAAGAAAAAACCAATTTGATTTTGAAGATTTTAAAACACAACTTCAGCAAATTAAGAAAATGGGAAACTTAAAAGATCTCATGGGTATGATACCGGGTGTAGGCAAGCAAATAAAAGATGTTGATATTAATGATGATTCATTTAAAGGAATCGAAGCTTTGATCAACTCAATGACTCTGGAGGAACGGCGCAATCCTGATATTATTAATCCAAGCCGTAAACAGCGAATAGCTGCAGGAAGTGGAAAAGATATCAGCGAACTCAACCAGTTTATCAAACAATTTGAGCAAATGAAAAATATGATGAAAATGATGAACAAGATGCCGATGGGCAAGTTGGCCGGATTAGGGAAAAAATAACTCCTTATTTATTTAAAAAAATAAAGAAATTGAGGTCTGCTGAAATTTTTAAATTATTGATTTGTAATTTTGAATTACACCTCTTATCTTCGCAATCCTTTCGAAACCAAATTTAATAACAACCCAAAAAAATTTCTATTTTTTATGGCTGTCAAAATGAGATTGCAACGGCATGGTTCAAAAAAAAGACCATTTTATTTTATAGTAGTTGCAGATGCACGTAGCCCACGTGATGGAAAATTCATCCAAAAATTAGGCTCTTATAACCCACTTACTGTTCCTGCAAGTATTCAAATTGACAGGCAAAAAGCTTTGGAATGGCTGCACAAGGGTGCACAACCTACCGATACAGTTCGTCGTATTTTAAGCTTTAAAGGCGTATTATTCCTTAAGCATTTGTTACGGGGTGTTACTCTTGGCTTATTTGACGAGGCCGCGGCTATGGAGAAATTTACCAAGTGGAGCACAGAGCATGATTCTGAATTTGCAAAGCGCCAGGAGTCGCACAAAAAAAGCAGAACCACCAGTCGTACACCTGTAGCACGAAGGACTTCTCCGTCCCCGGTAAGTAAAACCGCAGAAGCGCCGGTAGACAAAGGTGGCAGTGAAGCTTCCGGTAATGTGGCTTCAAACAGTAATGCGGAATCAGCATCAGTTAACGAAACTGTGGCAGCAAAAGACGATACTAAATCTGCGGAATAATATTTTATAATAAATAGCTTTAAAAAAGTTGTCTCACTTTGAGGCAACTTTTTTTGTTGATACATTAGCCGCGCTCTTCCTCCTCTTTTTTAAAAAATATAACGTACGGCTCATAAATTCAATGTTATAGTGGCATCAAAATTGTTCAAAGTATTCCGGAACCTTTTTATTTAATGTTTAAAACTTACAAAATGAAAATAGTACGGAATTTAGGAAGCGCTTTTATGATTATATGCATGTGCTTCCTTTTTACTCCTGCAAAAAGCCAGGAGAAGCAGGAAGACAAGGTAGAAGCAGCAACACAGGTTTTGGTGGATTTTAGTAAAATGAAAGAAAATATACCAACCGAGCTACTGGAAGTTACCCAGGGAATCATTATTGTCCCAAAATTAATAAATGCGGGTTTTGTACTTTCCGGCAAAAGAGGTAAAGGCCTTGCAATGGTAAAATTGCCTAACGGTACATGGAGCAATCCAGTATTTGTAACTCTCACCGGTGGCGGTGTTGGTTTACAGGCAGGATTACAATCTATAGACCTGGTTTTAATTTTTAAAAACAGGGAGACCCTTGAAAATATAGGCAAAGGCAGTTTTACCCTTGGTGGCGATATATCAGTTGCTGCCGGCCCTGTTGGACGAAGCTCTACAGCCAGCACCGATTATAAATTAGAAGCTGAAGTATATTCTTACTCCAGAAGCAAAGGCTTATTTGCAGGAATTAGCCTGAATGGATTAGCTATTGATGTTGATGAAAAAGGGAACAGTGCTTTCTATGGTGATGATGCAGATGCAAAAACATTGTTTTCTAACGCTGGAAAAAGCAACTCCGGAAGCGTTACAAAATTGAAATCTGAATTAAAAAGCATGTATCAATAATCTTTCTAAAGAACAATTTTCAAAAGGCTACATTTAATTCATGCAGCCTTTTTATTTGTAGAGATGTGGGAAGATAATTGTTAAGATGATATTGCAATGTTTCATTTTAAGGAAGTTACCTCGGCCCGGGAGGGCAATTTTTTCTTAAAAAATCAGAATACAATGTTGACAAATGTTTTTTTGTGCCTTCACCCTCGGATATACTGTGTGTCCTGTTAGGATAGGGCATAAATTGAAACGTCTTGTTATATTTTATAAGCTCGTTCAACATTACTTCTGCGTTATCATAGTGAACATTATCATCGCCTGTGCCATGAATGAATAGTAAATTTCCCTTAAGATTTTTTGCATAATAAACAGGAGATCCTTTCACGTAGTTGTCCATATTTTCCTGGGGTAATCCCATATACCGCTCCTCGTAAATATTATCATAAAACAAAAGATTGTCCACTGCCGCTATTGAGATTCCTGTTTTATAAATTTCAGGATATTGAAACATTAAATGTAATGTGGAAGATCCGCCACCACTCCATCCCCAAACAGCCACGCGGTCTTTGTCAAAATATGGCTTTTCCAAAAGTTTTTTTGCAGCCATTGCCTGGTCGTGAATATTAAGCCTTCCCAACTGTCCATATATTGACTTGCGCCATTGCGCACCACGCAAAGAAGGTGTTCCCCGGTTATCAACAGAAATCTGGATGTAACCTTCAATACTCAAATCGCCATTGAAAAGTGAATTATGTTGTGAGCCATACTTGTCTTCTAGAGTAGATGAACCAGGTTCTCCATAAACATAGAATACGACAGGATATTTTTTTGTAGAATCAAAATTTGCAGGTTTTACCATCCAGCCATCAAGGGTAATAGTATCTTCTGTAGTTACTTTAAAATATTCTACATTACTATTATCGTTTACTTTCATATTATTGACTATACTTTTCTCATCATTTAATGGCTTATGGCCCGGCAACGAAATCCATTCGCTTGCAGGTAACGTTTTATAATTAGAAAAACTATGAAAGGCATATTTTGCTGTCGGGGAAATATTGTAATCATGTGTGCCCTGGAGATTGGAAGGTGAAATCATTTCTAATTTTCCTTTACCATCCATCTTCGTTCTGTATAAATAAAGTTGCGTAGGATTATTTGGCGAAGCCATGAAATACACATAGTTATTTTTATCGTCAATACTTTCAATAGTAGCGATGTCATAATTACCTTTTGTAATTAATGTTTCTTTCTTTCCGTTACGGCTTACTAAAAATAAATGACGCCAGCCATCTTTTTCGCTTACCCATAAAAAATTTTTTCCATCATGGAGCCATTCCCATCCGGTTGGATCTTTATCATTCCATCGGGCCTTTATATCAATGAAGGCTTTATCATTTTCTGTGTAAAAATTATTAGCTGCCCCGGTTGTAGCATTACAATAAAAAAGTTTGCTTTCATTCTGTTTCCTGTTCAATTGTTGCAATACAATTTCCTGAGAATTATCAGCCCATTCCATTCTTGGAAGGTAATGCTGTTGCGGATCTCCGGGAATATTCATCCAGGTAATTTTAGCATTATTAACTTCAATTACACCTATGCGAACAGGCGACGGGGGTTGTCCTACTTTGGGGTATTCAACAGGAATAACCCGTGAGTAAACGGAGTCTGTAGTATTCAACATGTAGTAATCGCGTATTTTAGTCGCATCCACCTGCCAGAAGGCAATCGATTTGCTATCTGGGCTCCATCGAAATCCATCCCTGCAACTGAACTCTTCTTCATAGACCCAATCGAATGTGCCGTTGATAAATTTTCTTGTACCGTCCTTTGTAAGTTGCTTTTGCTCGTGAGAACCGAGATCTTCAGTATATAAATTGTGACCGCTCACATAAGCTGCTTTTTTTCCATCAGGTGAAATTTTAGCGTACATCAATGATTGGGAAGGCAAAGATTTTCCGAGTTGTGTAAGCTGATTGGAAGAAAGGTTCAGTACCCAATAGTCGCCGCGTGTATTGTATCGCCATACTTTGGCGGTATTTGTAAAGATTAAAAGGGTTTTGTTGTCTTGTGAAAAGCTGTATATGTCGAACGATAATGGCCGCACAGCCCCTGGAGGAGTTAGTTGTTCTTTTTTTACAACAATAATTTCATTATTGGTCAGTACGTCTGTTTTTACAATATTTCCATCGGATATTTTCAGGTATGCGGCACCGTCAGGTGTCCAGTCAATTTCCTTCGCACGAAATTGTGAAAAAACAAAAAGAGACGTGAAAGAAAAAATAATAAGGAGAGATATTTTTGCTCCGGTGTGCTGCATCTGGATATTTTTAGCGGCAAAAATAATGAAAGCCATTTACCTTCGGGTGCCATTTATACTTTCATTAATAATTTTGTATATGGCTGAAAAAGAAAAACTAAGGATCGATAAATATTTATGGGCGATAAGAATATTTAAAACACGAAGTCTTTCTGCCGAAGCCTGTAATAATGGCAAGGTAAAATGCCTGGGAGTAAATGTGAAAGCGGCAAAACCGGTAAATACCGGCGAGCAATATGAAATAAAAACTGAAGCAAAAAGATGGATCATACAAGTTGCAGAATTATTACACAACAGGGTTCAATTTTCTGAGGCTGTAAAATATTATATTGATCT
>JBDTMP010000355.1:0-2910 GCA_039934215.1 Ginsengibacter sp. | reverse complement strand
ACAAAATCAAAAAGCGTCGCCGTAAAAATCCCTCTTTCTCTTTTCTTAAAAATAGCTTTCCAATTGCCATTGTAACGTAATACAGAAGGCACGAGAAGGTCACCAACTTTCGTCATTTCAGTTTCCATCTCTACATTAAAATCATAAACCCCAGCATCGTAGCTCAATGAATATTTTCGGGCAACAATGTCAAAATTTTTTTCATTGAACCACGTGGTCATCTCATCTATGACTACTCCATTTTTTTTATCATCTTTTACTTTTATGGAAAACACATAGCAACTCGTATTATTGAAATCACGAAGGTCAATATTCATGTCGTATTTTTCGGCCATGGATTGATCAAATATTTCTGTTTTACCGCTTATAAAAGGTAAGCCGTTTATTTTCCCCCCGGGATTAAAAAACAACATTTTTAATTGCTCCTTGTGTTTCGCCATACCGCTTAAACCGCTTGTAGAAAACTCACGGCCCTTCACAATATTATCCTCGCCGCATACTGAGTCTTTTGTAAAAAATAATCCCGCATACATTTCCGCAGTATAGTAATTAAAATTCCCATTTTTATCATAAATATCGCCCGTAGTTGTTTGTTCAATTACCCTCATTTTCCTGCAATTGCCTGTTCTCAATTGTTGTGTTTTACTCCTAAGAGACGCTTCTGTTTTTTCATTCTTGTCAATCATTCTTATATCGTTCAACGCAGTATATCCAATGATATGAAGGCTTTTGAAAGCTTTGTAAAAAGTGGTATCATTTTTTACTCTTTCAATAAAAGAAGCGACATCCAATTTACTATTTACGACAATTTCTGAAAGGGTTATATAATTTTCATTCACCTTTACGAGGGTGTCATTTTTATTTTGGGCGAATGAAAAAGTAGTGAATTGCAAAAGAACGGCGATTGCAAAAAACATTTTTGGCATGCTCTAAATTAATTCTAAAATATTGTAGGCAATATAAAATACCTGCTATTATTTTGCAAAAGACATTCTATAATCCACTGATACTTTTCCTTTGGAGATATCAGCAAGCTTACGTTTTAACAAGCTTTTTTTTAGGGGCTTGAGGTAATCAATAAATAGTTTCCCGTCAACATGATCATATTCGTGGAGAATAACCCGTGCCGTTATTCCTGAAAATGTTTTAGTGTATTTTTCAAATCGCTCGTCTAAAAAGGTAATATTGATCGCTTCCTTTCGCAAAATATCTTCGCGAATTTTAGGAATACTCAGACAACCTTCATTGTAAGACCACTCTTCTCCATCCACGGAGTTTATTTTTGCATTTATAAAAACGCCTTTATATCCTTCATCGCCCGGATAGTCATCCTTTTCATCTGCTTCAAGATTTTCTATTATTTGCACGCTATCCATTACAAACAAACGGATGGCTTTATTTATCTGCGGTGCAGCCAAACCCACACCCCTGCTGTTATACATGGTTTCCCACATATCTTCAAGTAGTTTGTCAAGGCCGGGATAATCAGGCGTAATATCTTTACCCACTATCCGTAATATCGGGTTGCCATATGCTACTATAGGTAAAATCATGAATAATTTTTAATGTAAAATTGAATGCCTTTGGCGCAAAAATAAAACTTTTAAAATACTTGTTTGCTTAATTAAAGCGATACCCGGAAAGGGAATCAGGTAAGCGTTTGCATATATTCCTGCAACATAATTGTGGCCGCAATTTCATCAACCGTTCTTTTATTACGGCGGTCCTTTTTCTTCATTCCCATCTCAATCATTGCCTGCTTAGCCATTTTTGAGGTATACCGTTCGTCGACTGTTTTTACAGGAATAAGCGGAAATTCCTTTTCTAATTTTTTAATGGCCTCCTTTACCAAAGGCGTCGCATGTGTATCAGTATCATTAAGATTTTTAGGCTCCCCGATGATAATTAATTCAACCGTTTCGCGAAGAAAATAATTTTTTAAAAATGAAATCAATTGAGGAGAGTCAACTGTTGCTAACCCGGTTGCAATTATTTGCAAAGGGTCAGTAACTGCAACGCCTGTACGCTTTAATCCATAGTCGATGCAAAGAATTCTCGCCATAATGAATTAGAATTTTACAAAGATGTCCAGTAAAACAAAAACGGCAAAAACAACCGATGCAATTCCATTTGAGGTAAAAAATGCCCTATTGACTTTACTCAGATCTTTCGGCTTTATAAGTGTATGCTGATAAATAAGAAAGAAAGCAAATGCGGCAATGCCAGCCCAATAAAACCAGGAGAAATGCCCAATTGTGCCGGCGACAAGCAAAGAAAAGAATGACAGCATATGCAGATACTCACTTACATACAATGCCTTTTTAAATCCCAGCCATGAAGGTATAGAACGCAAATTATTTGCCCTGTCAAAATCTTCGTCCTGCAACGCATAAATAATATCGAAGCCGCTTACCCAGAACAAAACTGACAACGAAAACAGCACAGGAACAATGGCAAACTTGCCGGTGACAGCTATATACGCTCCTATCGGCGCCAGGCTTAAACCAAGGCCGAGCACAAGATGACAAAGTGGTGTAAATCTTTTTGTATAACTATAAAATAAAATTACAAAAAGGGCAACAGGAGCTAATACAAGACAAAGTGCATTTATAAAATAAGTAGTAATTAAAAATGCAATACAATTGAAAACAACAAAGGTCATTGCTTTTCTTTTGGTAATAATTCCTGACGGAATTTCACGAATCGCTGTACGAACATTTAGCTTATCAAATTCTGCATCCAGCCAGCGGTTGAACGCCATGGCTGCGCTTCTTGCGAAAACCATACAAAGGACAACCAATAACAACAGAAGCCACCACGGTTTGTAAGTTTCATAATTCATCCCTCTCAATCCCAGGAAAAAACCAATTAATGCAAATGGCATTGCGAAAATAGTATGAGCAAATTTTA
>JBDTMP010000354.1:0-4563 GCA_039934215.1 Ginsengibacter sp. | reverse complement strand
TTATTTATATCCTAATATTTTGAGCATACTTTGCGCAGTTTGCTCTTTAGCATAAACCCAATCCACTAATTTTCCGTTCTTATCTTTTTCCACCACGATATGTTTTGGAGAAGGTATCAGGCAGTGTTTAATTCCACCGTAACCGCTTATCTGGTCCTGGTAAGCGCCGGTATGAAAAAAACCTAAATAAAGCGGTTCGCCATTTCCAACCTTTGGTAAAAAAACTTCATTTATGTGCTCTTCTGAATCATAGTAATCATGGCTATCACAGGTAATGCCGCCCAGCGTTACCCGTTGGTATTCTTCATTCCATTTATTTATAGGAAGCAACAAAAATTTCTCTCCAATTCCCCATGTATCGGGTAGTGTGGTAATAAAAGACGAATCGATCATATACCATGTTTCGCGGTCATTTTGTTTTTTCTCCCCTATCACGCTGTAAATATGCGCCATGCTTTCTCCAACAGTATAGCTTCCAAATTCTGTAAAAATATTCGGCATCGGAACTTTTGTGCGCTTACAAGCTACCTTAATATTTCTTACAATTTCATTTATCATAAACTGGTAGTCGTAGTCAAATCCAAGGGAATGCTTTATTGGGAAGCCGCCGCCAATATTTATCGAATCCAGCTCAGGGCAAATTTTTCTAAGCTGGCAATACAGGTTTATGATCTTATTAAGTTCACTCCAGTAATATATATCATCCTTAATGCCTTTGTTCAAAAAAATGTGCAGCATTTTCAACTGGAACCTGTGTTCATTGCCTTCTATTTCATCAACATAAAATTCAAGTATATCTTTTGCACGTATGCCCAACCGTGAGGTATAAAAAGGAAACGTAGGTTCCTCTTCCGCGGCTACTCTTATACCAATATTAAAAGGAACCCTTACAGATTTACGGTATGCCGCCAACTCTTCTTTATTATCCAGAACCGGTATTACATTTTTAAAGCCGGTGTTCAACAACCTGGCGATCCTGCTTATATAAGGCTTTTGCTTAAATCCATTGCAAATGATAAACGTCTCTTTATTAATCTTCTTTTTTTCATATAGCTTATTGATGATTTCTATGTCATAAGCATAAGAGGTTTCAAGATGTATATTACTTTTGAGCGCTTCTTCCACGATAAAAGAAAAGTGGGAACTCTTGGTGCAGTAGCAATAAAAATATTCGCCCTCATATTTATGTTTTTTAAACGCCGCAGCAAACATCTTTTTAGCCTTACTAATCTGCATCCCAATCTTGGGTAGAAACGTGAGCTTCAATGGCGTTCCATACTTATCAATCAATGCTTTTATATCTACGCCGTTGTATTGCAGGTAATCATCCTGGAGATCATAATCTTCCTGCGGGAAATTAAAAGTCTGGTGTACAAGGTCTTTATAAGAATTGGTCATTAAAATGGATTAGGTTTTTATTAAATTTTACAAATGTAACTGAATGCTCAATTCACGCAAATAAAAAAACCGTCCTGATTTTTTCCGGGACGGTTTTGGCAATATCAACGATTTAAATTATTTCACTGATTGAATAAGGCTTTTAAAGCTTTCCGCTTCATTCATCGCCATATCTGCAAGAATTTTCCGGTTAAGGTCAATATTTTTTTCATTGAGCTTATGTATGAATTGACTGTAGGTCATTCCTTCTGCTCTCACGGCAGCGTTTATACGTGCAATCCATAAAGCACGGTACTCACGCTTTTTAAGTTTACGGCCCACATAACTGTAGGTCATGCCTTTCTCCATCACATTTTTTGCGACGGTATATACATTTTTTCTTTTACCGTAATATCCTTTGGCGGCTTTAAGAACTCTCTTTCTTCTTGCCCTTGATGCAACTGAATTTTTTGAACGTGGCATTGTAATTATTTTTAATTGTACGATTTCAGAAATCTTAATTCTAAAATCATGTAAATGTTTTGGTTTCTTGTCCCCCTTCTCCATAGAAGTCCTTTGGACAGGGGTTAGGGAATTATTTCATCCTTAACAAACGCATAACAAATGGTCTGTTTGCATCACTGACCGTACCTTTCTTACGTAAACTACGTTTGCGCTTGGTAGATTTTTTTGTTAAGATGTGACGTTTGTAAGCTTTTTGAAAAGTGATCTCACCGGTACCGGTTACTTTAAAGCGCTTTTTTGCGCTGGAGTTGGTTTTAACCTTTGGCATTATAATATTTTTATTTTTACACCCTGCCGGCGCTCCCGAACAGACGGGAGACTTATGGAGCCATATGGGTAATATGTTTTACAAAAACAACGCTTAGCAAAAACATAAAATTCTAAACGGGGTGCAAAAGTAGGGAATTATATTGAAAAAAGTGAAGTGTTACAACGCCTGATTTTTAAAATTACCGAGGTAATTTTAAACCCGCCGTATGCGGGTTTCGTGTTTGTAGAAAAATTAATGTTTCAAATTACACCCAAATGAAATTGTTTACAAATATGTAAATAGAAGAATTATTCAACCTGATAGAGAAAGACTTTTATTTCAAACATCCCTTTTCAATCCACTTACAAAGCAGGAGGAAGAAGTTACCTTGCAACCAATGTGTAAAACTATTTTGCGCCAGGTAGCTTTTAAAAATAGATAAGTATTTGTAAAATACTTTTCAATTAATAATTGCTGAAAAATTTGAAATATATTTTTTAACTTCTCAGGAGGGACATACTATTCTTTTACAAAAAAAACTTTATATTTAGAAATAGTTTTCATAGCCTTCAAATCCCTTGGAAAAAAATTAAATCCATTCTGTAATTTCTTATTCAAAGTAAGGGCTATTCATGGATCATTCCCGGCAATTAGCAGCAATTATGTTTACGGATATTGAGGGGTATTCTGCCATTATGCAGATGGACGAGCAGAAGGCCATAATGCTAAAAGACAGGCACCGCATCGTCGTGGAAAATGAACATAAAAAATTCAATGGAAATATAATTCATTATTACGGAGATGGTAGCCTAAGCATTTTTACAAGTGCAGTTCAGGCGGTGCAATGTGCTATAAAGATGCAGCTGAAATTTTGCCAGTCTCCTAATGTTCCTGTAAGGATAGGTTTACATATGGGTGACATTGTTTTGAATGACGGCAATGTATTTGGTGATGGCGTAAATCTTGCCTCCAGAATCGAATCGCTGGGAGTGGCTGGAAGTGTCTTGATTTCGGATAAAGTAAATGATGAACTGCATAACCAGCCGGGTTTCAAAACACTTTCCATGGGTACTTACAACTTAAAAAATATAGAGCGGGAAGTTGAGGTATTTGCCTTGAACCACGAAGGATTGGTAAAGCCGATTCGAAATTCCTTAAGAGGAAAAACAGGAGAGAAAAAAATGAATGCACGGGAGTTTTCCATTCCTAAAAAAAGCATTGCAGTACTCCCATTTCTTAATCTAAGCAATGATGAAGGCCAGGAATTCTTTAGCGATGGCGTAGCCGAAGAAATAATTAATTCCCTGGCACATTTAAAAGATTTAAAAGTGGCCGGGCGCACTTCCTCTTTTCAATTTAAAAATACCAAAGCAGATCTGCGTGAAATTGGAGAAAAATTAGGAGTAAGTAATGTCCTTGAAGGAAGCGTTCGAAAACAGGGTAACCTGCTTCGTGTTACGGCTCAATTAATTGATGTGAAAGATGGATATCATTTATGGTCTGAAAGATATGACAGCAAAATGGATGACATCTTTGCAATACAGGACGAGATCGCTTTAGCAATAACTGAAAAACTTAAAGTTACCTTATTGGAAAAAGACAGGGAGAGGATTATTAAAAGTTATACTCAAAATCATGAAGCCTACGAACTATATCTAAAAGGCCGGTTTTACTTAAACAGGCGTGGAGTATCTATAATATTAGGAATAGAATGTTTTCAAAAAGCAATAGAAATTGATCCGGATTTTGCTTTACCACATGTAGGATTCTCTGATGCAAATCTATTAATGGCAACTTATGGATTAGCTCCACCTAAAATAGTACTGCCGAAAGCAAAACAATCTGCTGAAAGAGCAATAGAGCTCGATCCATCTCTGTGCGAGCCCTATTGTTCATTAGGTTATTACTATACGTGCTTCGAATGGAACTGGGCCGAAGCAAAGAAAAATTTTCTTACTTCAATAGAATTAAACCCACAATATGTTGATGTTCATTACAGATATGGATGGAACTTTTTAAGCTGGGTTGAAGGTTCTTTTGAAGAAGCGCTTAAGCATGGGGAGATAGCAATAAAGCTTGAGCCTCTCAGTTCTATCTGTTATGGGACTTATTCTCTTATTCTTCACACAGCAAGGAAATTTTCAGAAGCTCTTGGAATATGCCAGACGGGTATTGATCTAGACGCTAACTCATTTCTTTGTCGAGTTAATGAAGGAAGTATTTATATGGCGCTAAAACAATATGATAAAGCAATTGCTTCGTGTAAAATAGCTATGGATATTTCCAACAGGCATCACTTCGCTTTAAATGGGCTAATCTGGAATTATTGTCTCATCGGAAATTTTGATGAGGCCAAAGCACTAATGGATGAAATAATAGAAAGGTCTAAAAAGGAATATACTTCTTATACA
>JBDTMP010000353.1:0-2364 GCA_039934215.1 Ginsengibacter sp. | reverse complement strand
TTGCCGTTACAATTATAAATCCTTTAATCGCTTTACTGGCTGTAATGGTATTGCCTATTGGTGAAGTGGGGCAAAACCAGGAAGCTTTTCTTTCTTTTATGGGAAGCAGAACGGGTGGCTCGTGGCTCGCTATAATTATTTCTATTGATGCTGTTCTTGTATTAAGCGGTGCCGTACTTACTTCTTTTGTGGGTGTAGGAGGATTATTAAAACGAATGACCCTCGATAGGATCCTGCCGCAGCTTTTGCTGAAGCAAAATAAAAAAGGGAGTACGCCAAGAATATTGATTCTTTTTTATTTATTGTGTCTTTCTGTTTTATTTATTACTGCGGGCGAACTGGGGCCTCTGGCAGGTGTTTATACGATATCATTTCTTTCAGTAATGGTTTACTTTGGATTCGGGAATTTTTTATTAAAAATTAAACGTTCAAGATTACCACGGCCTGAAGTTGCATCAGAATTTGCAGTTGCGCTTGCAATATTTGCAATCCTGGCTGCACTATATGGAAATGTAAAATTGCACCCGGATTACCTGGTTGTTTTTCTGCAATACTTCCTGCCGGCAATTTTAATAATCTATTTGTTCCTGCGAAGAAATGCCGTATTAAAATATTTACTCATTATTGCAAATAATTTTTTTGACAGAATACAAAGAGTATCGCTCATAAGCAGGCTGCATCTTACCCGCGAGATGCGAAAGCTTAACCGCCAGGTATTTGTTTATTTCACTAAAGGAGATGATATTTCTATTCTTAATAAGGTGATCATTTACGTGCAGGAAAATGAGATCACCAGGAATTTAAAAATAGTTACTGTTTTAAAAGAAGAACAACATGTTTCAGAAAATTTTATGCGAGACTTTGAAACACTTGACCGGGCTTATCCTGATATAAAAATTGAATATGTAAAAATAAAGGGCGTCTTTGGCCCCGAACTAATAGACAAGCTATGCAATGAATGGAATATACCTAAAAACTTTATGTTTATAAGTTCACCCAGCGATCATTTTTCTCATCGCGTTTCTGACCTGGGAGGAGTAAGACTTATCGTCTGACCGACAATATACCTGATAGGATTCGCGACCTGTCTAAGTGATCATTCGTTAGTACTTTCTATCTTTAGTTAGTATTATTAGGCAGGTTGTTCAGCCTTCATTTTTTCCTGTCCGTCTTTCCTGTTTGTAAAAGCATTTGCGGCAATCAATGTTTGCGTAGGATATGCAAATTCAATTCCTTCTTTTTCGAAAGCTTTGAAAATTTGCAGATAAATATTTTGTTGCCTGTCCATATATTCGTTAAAATCAGGTCCTGCTATGTAGTAAACATTTTCAAAGTTCAGGCTGAAATCTCCAAATGCTGAAAAATGGCTTCTGTCAAACGTTGCTCCATCTATTGTTTCTATAATTCCTTTAATTATTCCCGGAATTTTTTCCAGTTGTTCTGCGGACGTTTGATATATCACGCCTATGCTAAAAACAACTCTGCGCTTTTCCATTCGCTTGAAATTATGAACACGTGAATCCGTAAGATCTTTGTTGGAAAATATTAATTGTTCGCCACTAATGGCCCGGATTCTTGTTGTCTTAATACCAATGTATTCCACACTGCCAAGTTTATCATCTACCTTAAGAAAGTCGCCTATCTCAAAGGGGCGGTCAAAGAAAATAACAAAATAACTGAATAAGTCTCCAAGAATAGTCTGGGCTGCCAGGGCCACTGCGATACCACCTATTCCCAATCCTGTTATAATAGTTGTCACATTATATCCCAGGTTATTCATTAGAAAAACCATACCCACTATCCAGATGATGGCTTTAAATATCAGGATAAGGCCACGCGCCTGCTTCTGCTTGGTTTCACTGTCTTCCTGCCTGCCTAAAAATGTAAAAATGGAATATTGTACCGCTGATGAAAGCAGGCGCAAAATATAAAATGTAACCACAAACATCATCGCAATGTGAATGATATGCTCATTGCGGATGTTGAAAGTGAGGTATTGTGACGCAGCGTAAATCGCAACAAAATATAAAAAAGGTATTCCTACTTTTTCTATGGCCAAAACGATAAAATCATCAAAAGAATTAGAAGTTTTTTCAGACCATTTTTTAAATCTTTTGATGACAGGTAGCTTAAGTGCTTTTATCAAACTAAAGCCAACGACTATTATTCCAGCTGCTATCGCCCAATCCATTAACTGGTTTCCAAAATATACTGTGTTCCAAAAATTCATAGTTCTTTTTTAATAAAATTCAGGCTGTTCAGCCGGTTAACTAATTACCGGATTGTTGATTCGATGTTTCCGAATCGGACCACATAATAAGGTTGTAGCTGCTACTTTCTATTCTAATTGATCAATAGAAATTT
>JBDTMP010000352.1:0-3604 GCA_039934215.1 Ginsengibacter sp. | reverse complement strand
TAAAATTATATGTGCATTCCTCATGAAACAAATTTTGATTACCCAACCGTGAATTAATTGAATTCACAAGTGAAAAAAATCAGCTCAGCTATTTTACAAATTTCCTGCCGGCAGAATTTCGGGCCTGCAAGAAAACGGAAGGTTATATTCTCTTTTAGGACTTAAGGGCTGCCTTATAATTTTATATTAATAGCGGCCATAAAGTTAGTTCCCGCCATAGGGAAATAATAATTTTCAACGACCAGTTTTCCCCCGGAAAAATAATTGTAGGTGTAGCCGTTTGATTCATACATTTTATTGAACACATTATTTGCCTGCAGTATAAAATTTACTTCCTTAAAAAACTTTTTATGAAGTGTATATGCCAGCCTGATATCTTCAACAAGATATGGATCAATACTTCTTTTAAGATTTGACGTGTTATCAAGAAACTGGCGGCTTACATACTTTGATTGAAAGCTTATTTCAGCATTTTGAATTGGAAGCACGTTAATTGCTGTGAAGCCAACGACCGCAGGTGAATATGAAATATCCGTATTGTTATATTCATTTACCAATTGACCGCCATTATCGTAATCATCTATATATTCAGAGAATTTTTTGATTTGGTTTTTGCTAAAAGAAATATTCCCCGAAGCGTTTATCCAGTTAGTAAATTTCATCGAAGCCTGTAGCTCTGCACCCATGCGATAACTCTTTGCTGTATTGGTTCTCGTGTATGCGCCCACATCATTAATTTTTCCTGTATTTACAAGCTGGTTTTTATAATCCATGTAATATAAAGTAACCCCGTAGGAAAAGACTGCCCCGGTTTTTTCAGCACCTAATTCAAAGTCATAAAGTGTTTCCGCTTTTGGTTGTTGATTTATTCCTGCTTCAAAATCATTCCGGTTTGGTTCTTTAGAAGCTACAGACCACGAAGCGTAAGCCTGGAATTTATTTTTATTATATGAAATACCAATCTTTGGATTAAAGAAAGAATAGTCCTTCTTAATATTTATTTCAGGATGATCGTCAAATCCCGAAATATGATAGTTAACAAAACGCCCCTGCACATCAGCGAATCCTGAAAACCCTGAACCTAATGTTTGTAAAATTTTCCCATAAAAATTTAAATCCGTTTTATTGGCGGGCAAATCAACATATCGGTGATTTCCTGCAAAACCGTATTGTGACCATGTAACATCATTATGATGCCTGCCATCGTATCTGCTAAGGCCGCCGCCTAAAGTAATATGGGTTTTATTTTTATTGTGCTGAACAGAAAATATGGTACCATAAAAATAGTTATCAAGCCAGAGTTGACGCACAAGATCCGTAGTTGTTATTGTATCGGCGCCGTTGATATAATCAGGCAAACCATAATCGCTGAAAGGCTGATCGGCCCTGTATTCTTCATAGTATCCTTTTCCTCTCGTTAGAAAAAGAGCCGCATTAAATTTAATAAAATCGTTGACCTTTTTATTATAAAAAAGCTGGTAATGTGTTTGGGTATAATTATCCGTTTCATTTTTATAAGGAGAGCCGGGCTTTTCAGTTCCTGCCGGGTTATAAGTACGGTTGCTGTCAAGATAACTTTCAGGAATGCCATACCATGACTGGTAGGTTTTTTCCTTTCCGCTTAGAATATTAAATCTTAAAGAACTGCTGTTATTTATATATGCCGCGCTTACATAAAACGACTGAAGATTTGATTTTGCCCGGTCAATATAGCCATCGCTGCTTATACCTGAGACACGTGCGTCCACGGTGAAATGATCTGCCAACAATCCCGTGCCCAGTTTAATAGTATTCTTGAAAGTATTAAAAGACCCAATGCTGTTATTAAGCTCAACGTATCTTTCCTTATTTACTGTATTTGTTGATAGATTAATAGTAGCACCAAAGGCGCCTGCTCCATTTGATGAAGTACCAACTCCCCGCTGAACCTGTATTGAATTCAAAGACGAAGCAACGTCAGGCAAATCAACAAAAAAAGTTCCCTGGCTTTCCGCATCATTGTAAGGTATTCCGTTCAATGTTACATTTATTCTTGAAGCATCAGAACCACGGATGCGTATTCCAGTGTAGCCTACACCGTTACCTGCGTCGGAGTTTACGACTACAGATGGTATTTGGTTTAAAATAAATGGCAGATCCTGGCCAAGGTTCGATTTTTCAATCTGTACATTGCTAAGATTCGTTTTGGAGAATGGCGCTTTACTATCCGCTCTTAACGAAATGATTTCAATGTTTTCAAGCATTAATGTATCAGTAAGTTTATGTATGGCAGTATCCTGGGTAAAGGCAATAAAGTATCCCTGAATAAAAATTGAGAAGCAAATAATTTTTTTCATGTGTATATTTTAATTTGACCGCATAACACATGAAAAAAGAGGCGTGAAAGTTTGCTTGACCTCCCTTCGCAGGCATTATCCTGATCAGGTATGCGGGTATTATCTCAGCAATCCCGCCTTTGGCAGGATGCACCCCGGTAACAATTAAATTGTAAAGCAAATATATGAAGAATCGATTTTATTTTATATTATTTGTAACTTTTAGACTCCTGGATCGTTACAAAAAAAAGCTTTATGAAATATTTTCTGGTTCTTTTATTGACAACCTTCTATTTTGCGTCATTTGCGCAGCAAAATATTATTAATGATGCGAATGCTGAAGTAAGAAATGTTGCCGTATTTTCCGGAATTAAAGTCTCCGGCGGCATTGACGTTTGGCTATCGCAGGGAGATGATTATGCACTCGCTGTAAGCGCTACCGAAAATAAATATCGTGATAATATACGCACTGAAATAAGGAATGGTGTTTTAGTAATATGGTATGACTCTGATAATTTAAAATGGAACAGGGGCGATAAAAGACTGCGTGCTTATATTTCTTTTAAAACACTTGCGAGTCTTGAGGCTTCAGGGGCATGCGATTTGAAAATTAACGGAACGCTTAATGCAGAAAGCCTGGCATTAAGGCTTTCGGGCGCATGCGATATAACCGGAGCCATAAAGGTGAGCAACATGAACATGGATTTGAGCGGCGCTTCTACTGTGAAAGTAACAGGTAACGTGGATAATTTAAAGCTGGAAAGCAGCGGTGCAAGCGATGTAAAAAATTACGACCTCGTTGTGGAGAATTGCATAGCAAAAATTTCCGGGGCATCAGATATAAAAATTACAATCACCAATTCAATTTCCGCATCCGCAAGCGGCGCGAGCTCATTAAACTATAAAGGTAATCCTGAAAAGAAAGATGTAGCCACCAGCGGTGCGAGTTCAATTTCTCAAAGAAATAATTGATCCAGGCAAGTTCCAGGCAAATTCACCACTTAATTTTCACTCATTATTGCTGCGCTTTCGCGATAGCCGCTTGGATGAATACCAAAGTGATTTTTAAATAATTTGCTAAAAGAAGACACATCCTTATAGCCAACCTTGACGGCTGTATCAAAAATTGAGAGGTTATTGCTATTAAGTAATTTTTTAGCTTCCTGCATTCTTACGTTGGTTAGATATTTGTGAGGTGTCGTCTTAAAATATTTTTTAAATTCTCTTAGTAAATGAAAGGGGTTCAAAAAGCAAATCTTTGATAAATCTTCTAAGGAAATATTTTCATC
>JBDTMP010000351.1:0-1953 GCA_039934215.1 Ginsengibacter sp. | reverse complement strand
AGATGACAATTTTAAGAAATCTATAAAAAAGCGATTCAGCAATTAGTAATAAATCTTTACATATCGTTTGCCATGATGTGCCCTATCCTCCGGATTATGGTGGTGTTTATGATCTTTTCTACAAAATAAAATCCTTATTTGAGAAAGGCGTTTCGATCCATTTGCATTGTTTCGAATATGGGCGTGGCATACAACCAGAGTTAAATAAATATTGCATTTCAGTAACTTATTATAAAAGAAAGAGCATTTTAAAAAGCTTATCTTTTCGTTTACCGTACATCGTGAGTTCAAGAGCGGATGAAGTATTATTGAATAATCTGTTGAAAGATGATTTCCCGGTTTTATTGGAAGGTATTCATTGCACCTATTTTTTATACAGAAATGAATTGAAGAACAGAAAAGTAATTGTCCGGCTGCACAATGTAGAATATGAATATTACCATGAGCTAGCTAAAACAACAAAAAATTTTTTAAAGAAATTATACTTCACCACTGAAAGTCATTTATTAAAAAAGTATGAAAAAAGAATTTCAAATAAAGCGCTTTTTCTTGCTGTAAATAGAAAAGACAAAAATAATTACGTAACAAAATTTGGCTCAAAAAACAGTAAGTACCTGCCAGTTTTTTTACCATTTGCTGAAGTAACATCAGAAGCCGGGCATGGAACATTTTGTTTGTATCATGGAAATTTATCCGTACCGGAAAATGAAAAAGCAGTTGGGTGGCTTCTAAAAAATATTTTTAAATCTGTGACAATACCTTTTGTAATTGCAGGTAAAAATCCATCTGAATACTTAAAGAGAGTGGCTCTGCAAAATAAAAATGTATGCCTTGTGGCAAATCCATCGCAATCAGAAATGGATGACCTGGTAAAAAAAGCCCATGTTCATATTTTACCTTCTTTCAATAAAACAGGTATCAAAATAAAAATATTAAATGCGTTGTTCAATGGAAGATTTGTTGTTACCAACTATGCTGCCGTGGAAGCAACGGAAGTGATCAAACTCTGTGAGATAGCTAATTCAGCAGAAGAAAATATAAAAATATTATCCCGTTTATTTGCAGAAACATTTACGGAAAAAAATATTGCGGAAAGAAAAAAAATCCTTTATTCTGTCTATAATACTGATGCGAATGTGCACCAGCTTATGCAATGGATATGGTAGCATTATCCCACACTTTACCCCTTTCAGTTTTTATAGTCCGGGCAGGAAATTTATTAATCACCGGGTAATCATGGGTTGCC
This sequence comes from Ginsengibacter sp., assembly GCA_039934215.1. GTDB lineage: Bacteria > Bacteroidota > Bacteroidia > Chitinophagales > Chitinophagaceae > Ginsengibacter. Next base: position 707 of record JBDTMP010000351.1, on the reverse strand, counting down.
ATCACAATGGCAGTTCCATAATCTCTGCTTATGCTAAATAATAATTGCATTATTTCATCCGATGTCTCCGGATCAAGATTTCCCGTTGGTTCATCTGCGAGTATAAGTCGTGGAGAATTTAAAAGCGCACGTGCAATATCTACTCTTTGCTGCTCACCGCCACTAAGCTCGAAAGGCATTTTAAATCCCTTTGTTTTAAGACCAACTTTATCGAGAACATCTGCAATTTTTTCATCCATTAATTTGTGATCTTTCCACCCGGTAGCTCTCAACACAAACTTTAAATTCTCATTTACATTTCGATCTGTAAGTAGTTGAAAGTCCTGGAAAACTACGCCCAGGTTTCTGCGGAGATAGGGAATGTTTTTCCAGTCAAGTGATTTCAGATCATAGCCTACAACACTACCCTCACCCTCCCTAAGATCCAGGTCGCCATACAATGTTTTGAGAAGGCTCGATTTTCCTGTTCCTGTCTTTCCAACGAGATAAACAAATTCACCGCGGTTTACGGCGATGTTTACTTCCTGAAGAATAAGAGATTCACCCTGGTAAATATTCGCGTTTCGCAATTCTAAAATTTGTTCTGGCATATTTATTTACTTGTTCAATTTATTATCCTGTTAAAAGATCTTTTCATCAATGGCGCAAAGTTAGTTTTATAATTATATTTTATCCATAAGAATTGATCCACATCTGTTAAAAAATAA
>JBDTMP010000350.1:0-8313 GCA_039934215.1 Ginsengibacter sp. | reverse complement strand
TAAAATCAATTAATGGCATTTCCACCCAGGCAGCCAAGAGGCGCATTTAACCCACGTTTTAAAAAAGAACAACAACAGGAACACCGTACCAACCACATGATAAGAGTACCTAATGTACGATTGGTTGGAGAAAATGTAGAAGTAGGAGTTTATCCCACTATTGAAGCACAAAAAATGGCAAATGACCAGGGTCTCGACCTGGTTGAAATTTCTCCGCAAGCTGATCCTCCTGTTTGCAAAATCATTGATTACAATAAATTCCTTTACGAAAAAAAGAAGAAGGAAAAAGAAATGAAGGCCAAAAGCAAAGTTTCTGAAGTAAAAGAAATACGCTTTACGCCCAATACTGATGATCATGATTTTGATTTCAAATCAAAACATGCGGAGAACTTTTTGAAAGACGGTAATAAAGTAAAAGCTTACGTTCAGTTTAAAGGAAGAGCAATTATGTTTAAGGAAAGAGGAGAGTTGCTTTTACTTAAGTTTGCCGAGCGCTTGGTAGATGCAGGCACACTTGAAAGTATGCCGAAGCTTGAAGGCAAAAGAATGTTTGCGATTTTTGCTCCTAAAAGTCAAAAGAAAAAATAATTCCCTCGCTTAATTTATTATCGTTTAAAAAAATCTATGGCAATTAACCTCGTAGAAAGTGTTCAGCAGAAATTGAATGTTGAAGAGCTGCAAAAAATTGATCCTGATACTGGTAAAGTTTTTGAAACTGATAAACCCACGAATAAATTTTACCAGCTTGCCATACCTGCAATACTCACGGGACTTTACGGTTTTACCCGTATTGATGAAGGGGATCGTGATATTTTAAATAGGAATGCCGGCAATTTGATATCCTCAATTTTTGGGGAAAAGAAAAATAATGTCATTTCAAAAATTGCAGATATCAGCAATACCCCTGTTAATGTAACAAATGAAAAGTTTGAAAAAATAGGAGAGGCAATAATTACAACTCTCAAAGAATATTTACCTGAAACATCTGCTGATAGTGATGTAAAGAATTTCTTAACCAGCCAGCGTCATCACATTTTATCTTACCTCGATCCTGCCTTGCAATTGGGGCAATATTTCAAAGACGATACCATAGATGATTCCACTAACAAAATGGAAGGGCCGGTAAGCGGCCTCATGCACAATATCGGTCAGATATTTTCTGAATCGGGAAACGATAAGAAGGAAGAGATATAATTTTCTAATCTTGCGTGCCTTCCCAATGGGCGATTAAGTTTGCGTTTCCGTAATCTTACTTTGAGGCTAAGAGCCTTTGTGTGCAATCAATAAATCTTTGGTATTCAATTAGCTCCGTCTTCATCATTAAAGAGTTTGTTAGATTTCCCTTTTACTATTCGGGCATTTTCTTTAGAATTTTCATAATAATTTTATCGGTTGAATACTAAACCCCTCTCTTTGTACGTAATATTACTATAGTAATAATTTGGTAGTTATTCGTATTATTTACGATTTAAATAACAGACTTTTGTAAACGTTCAATTAAAATTTTGCAATACCCATGAAACAAGAAACCGGAAATGTTATAAATGTAATAATTGCCGACGACCATGTTCTTTACCGGGCAGGCGTCATCACAGCCCTCTCGTCAAAAAAAGATATAAAAATATTGGCGGAGGCAGATAATGGTTCTCACCTTTTAAATCTGCTGAAGGGAATTCAACCGGATGTAATCCTGCTCGATATTCAAATGCCTATAATGGATGGCATAGCCACTCTCCCGGAAATAAAAAAATTGTATCCCGGTATTAAAATCATAATGCTCACAATGATGGACGACCAGAGCATGATAACCAAATTAATGGAATTAGGAGCTAACAGCTACCTTACCAAAACTTCAGATTCTGAAATAATTTATGAGGCTATCAAAACATGTCATGAACAGGAATTTTATTTTAATGCATTGACCAATAAAGCCCTCCTCAATAACCTTCGCCAGAAAACGCCCAATACCTCTATCAAGCTTCAGCAGGAAGATGCTACCCTTAGCGAAAAAGAGATAACGGTGCTCCGGCTTATGTGCGAAGAAAAAAGTACCCGCGAAATAGCTGAAGTAGTTGAGTTAAGCCCACGTACCATTGAAGCCATCAGGGATAAACTTAAAACAAAAACGGGCGCCAAAAGTACTGCCGGCCTTATTATGTTCGCTGTTAAGAATAAATTACTTGATGAGGAATTTTAATTCTGCAATTTGTTCCCTTCTTTACTCATAATGTTTCCCCCGCCCGGTTACATTCAATTTAATAGTTTGATATACTATTTTTGCTGATCATGATTGATCAGTTTTTTATTTTCAATAATAAGTTTTATGCTAATGATTCGCCTGTGGTATCACCTTCGAACAGGGGGCTGCGATATGGAGATGGATTGTTTGAAACCATGAAGAGCATTAAAGGAAAGATCATAAATGAAGATTTCCATTTCGACCGATTATTTAACGGGCTTCAGCTTTTAAAATTTGATATACCAAAATCTTTCAGCAAAGAATTTATTCTAAAAAAAATTAAAGAATTGTGTTCGAAAAATAAACACAATGATATCGCACGTATTCGCCTGATGATCATCCGTGGTAACGGAGGAATTTTTGACCCAGAAAATGGTTTTCCAAATTTTGTTATCGAATCATGGCCGCTTTCCGGCATAACCGAATTAAATGTGAACGGACTTATTATTGATTTGCTTCCTGGGGCTAAAAAAAGTTGTGATAATTTTTCCCATCTTAAATCCAATAATTACCTGCCTTATGTAATGGCTGGTTTATATGCTAAAGAAAATAAGCTGAATGATTGTATCGTACTTAATTCTTTTGGAAGAATTTGTGACTCAGCTATTGCGAACGTTTTTCTTATAAAGGGAAATAAAATTATAACGCCACCATTATCCGAAGGGTGTGTTGCAGGCACTATGCGGAGGTGGATGCTTGAAAAATTCAATCTTGAAAACTATAAGGTTCTGGAAAAAAAGCTCACGGAAGACGACCTGCTTGACGCAGATGAATGTTTTCTTACCAATTCAATCTTTTACATGCGATGGGTGAAAAATTTCAGAAATAAAAATTTTACAAATTCATCTGTAAAAAAAATTTATAACCATATTCTTCAAACCATTTGAGAAATGAATTGTTATTTGTTCCATTGAGGAAAATTATATCATGATGGAAAAAATAAACATCTTTTGGTTTCGGCGTGATCTCAGGCTTCATGATAATGCGGGATTATATCACGCTTTGAAAGCTGGTTCGGCAGTTCTTCCAATATTTATTTTTGATACTGATATCCTGGATAAACTTGAGGAAAAAAAAGACAAACGGGTTGAATTTATAAGAGATGCATTGGTGAGTATTCAAAAGGAACTTGAAAAAATTCACTCTGGTCTGCAGGTGTTTTATGGAACGCCTAAACAAAGTTTTGAAAGATTATTAAAAGAGTATGCTATTGAAACTGTATTTACAAATCATGATTACGAACCATACGCAATTGAACGCGATAATGACATCAAAGAGTTTTTGCAGAAAGAAAATATCCAATTCAAAACATATAAAGACCACGTAGTTTTTGAAAAAGATGAAGTGCTTAAAGACGATGGTAAGCCTTACACCGTTTATACTCCCTATAGCAAAAAATGGAAGAATGCTCTCACAGATTTCTATACAAAGCCTTACCCGTGTGAAAAATATTTTAAAAACTTCTATAAGTATCGCTCTGCCGGCATCCCTTCTCTAAGTTCAATAGGTTTTGAAGAAAAGAAGCAGGAAATACCTTCAAAAGATCCGCCAGATGAAAGAATAAAAAATTATAACCAGACTCGTGATTTTCCAGCCATTGAAAATGGAACATCAAGGCTGGGAATTCATTTAAGGTTTGGTACGGTGAGCATACGGGAAGAAGTTGCAAAGGCAAAAAAGCTTAATAGTACTTTTTTGAATGAATTAATATGGCGTGAATTTTACATCTCGATCCTTTGGCACTTTCCTCGTGTAGGTAACCATAAAGCATTTAAGCCTGCATACGATAATATCAGATGGCGTAATAATGAAGCCGAATTTCAAAAGTGGTGTGAAGGGCAAACAGGCTATCCCATTGTAGATGCTGGTATGCGGCAGCTTAACAAAACAGGTTTTATGCACAATAGGGTACGCATGATTACGGCAAGCTTTTTATGTAAAGACCTCCTGATAGACTGGCGTTGGGGGGAATCATATTTTGCTCAAAAGTTATTGGACTATGATCTTGCTGCTAACAATGGCGGCTGGCAATGGGTTTGCGGCTGTGGCTGTGACGGAGCGCCTTATTTCAGGATATTTAATCCGGAGTTGCAGACCAAAAAATTTGATAAAGATTTAAATTATATAAAAAAATGGGTTCCTGAATTCCAGGAATTTACGTATCCCAAGCCGATAGTGAATCACAAAGAAGCCCGGGACCGTTGCCTGGCGGCGTATAAAAAAGCGCTTGACGAAACATAAAAACTAAATGTAAGTATCAGCAAACATTTTGGCCCGGCTCACATCATTAATATTTGATGGATTTTGATTGATTTGAGTAGATATTTCAATAAGCTTGTTGATAGCATCCTTGCCAGCTTTTCCAAGATCCAATGAATAATCATTTACATAAAGATCAATATGTTTCTTCATGACTTCTATATCCATTTCCTGTGAATGTTGTTGCACATAACCAGGAATAGTGGGATAATTGCTGAAAGCATATTCAATGCTTTGTTTTATAAGACCATCTACCTTACTTATTAATTTTTCATCAATACTTTTCCTGGCAACAATGCCACCTAACGGTATCGGATAGCCTGTTTTCTGTTCCCAAAAATTTCCAAGGTCTATAATCTTGTGTAATCCTTTTTCAGCATAAGTAAATCGGTTTTCGTGAATGATCACGCCAAGAGATTTATCATCTTGTTTAGACACAAAATTTTCGATCTCATCATATCTTTTGAATACTTTATTTTTTGCATCCGGAAATGCGAGGGAAAAAAGAAGATGCGCTGTTGTGTTTTCGCCCGGAATTGCGATCGTATAATCATCATCTACCTCGTCAAATAGAATTGGCTTCTTAGAAATAAGAAGAGGCCCTACACCCGTTCCCAGGGCACTGCCGCTATTGAGAACCGTATATGCAGGCAATATATGCGGCAATACTCCATAGCTGATTTTTGTAAAATCCAGCTTTTGTTGAAGGGCCAATCCGTTCAGCGTTTCAACATCTTCAAGCCGCACCTGGAATTCTATTCCCGCGGTATCAATTTTTTTATTCACCAATGCGTCAAAAATAAAAGTGTCGTTTGGGCATGGAGAAAATCCTAAAGTAAAATTCATTGTTAATTAAATTGTTGAATTAATTTTTCTAATTCGTTGTTGAGAGAGGCAATGGCTTCTTTCATTTTCCATTTCGTTTTATCACGCTCACCCACAATATTCGAAATACTACGGATCTGCACAAAGTTTACTTTCCTCAGCAGGCACACATAATGAAAAGCCGCGCCTTCCATGGATTCTATATCAGCACTGAATTTTTCAAATAATTTTTTCAAATAGCTCTTATCATCAGTTATCCTGTTTACGGTAATTGCTTTTACAAGCGGAAGGTTTAATTTTTTGATAAGTTCCTGTTCATTTTTTAGCCATCCTGATTTGTAGGGAAATTCATTTTCATCCATAAATCCTAATTCGAAAATTGTTTTGAAATTTCCTTTTTCATCGACTCCAATGTCAGCAAAAATGTCACTTTCTATTGCAAAAACTGTAGTTTTTTCAAAAGGCTCTTTAAAGGTTCCGGCGATACCCGCCTGTATTACAAGATCATATTTTGCCTGCGATAATTTTTGATTGAGATTGAAAATGGTCGCCGGTATTCCAACCCCTGTAATAAGCACGTCGGCTTTATGATTTGTTGTAAGAAAAGATGCTATTTCCAGTTCTGTCGCCGCGACTATTAATAAATCCATTTTGCAAATCTCGTGCTTAGCTATCATATTTTAATTTTCTGAACATACCTTTGCGGAAATTTTTGAAGTGCAATGGTTTATTTAACAAGGGCTGAACATTTTAATGCTGCGCATAAATTATACAACCCGCAATGGAGTAAGGAAAAAAATGAAGTCGTTTTTGGAAAATGCGCCAATGAAAACTGGCATGGTCATAACTATGAATTGTTTGTAACTATAAAAGGCGAGGTAGTGGAAGAAACCGGGTTTCTTTTTGATGTAAAAATTTTAAGCCTGCTCATAAAACAATTCGTGCTTGATAAGCTTGATCATAAAAATTTGAATGTGGACGTTGAATTTTTAAAAGATAAAATGTGTACAACGGAGAACCTTGCAAAAGAAATATGGAAGCAGCTTCATCCACATTTGCCACAGCCCGTGAGATTACATTGTATTAAACTTTACGAAACGCCACGGATATTTGTTGAATATTTTGGTGATTGATTTTGGAATCTTTGTATTTAAGTTATGAGTAATAAAGTATCAGTTTATAGGAAAGAACATTTTAATGCCGCACACCGGTTGCACAATGCTTCGTGGGATGCCGCAAAAAATGAAACCGTTTTTGGTAAGTGTAATAATCCATCTTATCATGGGCATAATTATGAGATGGAAGTAAAAGTCACCGGCGTGCCCGATACCGAAACGGGGTATGTAATTGACCTTAAAATGCTCAGCGATATTATTAATGAGCATGTGATTGAGAAGCTTGACCATAAAAATCTTAATCTTGATATACCAGAATTTTCAGCATTGAACCCAACCGCCGAAAATATTGTTATATTGATATATGATATTTTGCGTAAGAAGGTCAGCGACGATCTTGATCTGCAAATTCGATTATATGAAACCCCACGTAATTTTGTGGAATATCCTGCAACTTAATTTTACTATTAAAAATTTATTTAATGGCTTATAAAAAAACAGAAGAATATGATAAGGATGTAACTAATGGCCTGGTAAAAAGTTATACAGATGCCCTGAGGCTTATTGGTGAGAATCCTGAAAGAGAGGGCCTTTTAAAAACACCCGAGCGGCTTGCAAAAGCTATGCAATTTGCTACACAGGGATATCAGGGTGATGCACATGCAATTTTAAATTCCGCAAAATTTCATGAGGATATAAGTGAAATGATTATAGTAAAGGATATAGAGCTATATAGCATGTGTGAGCATCATATGTTACCATTTTTTGGTAAAGCACATATTGCCTATATCCCTAACGGCTGGATTACAGGGCTTAGTAAACTAGCCAGGGTCGTCGATATATTTGCAAGGCGGTTACAGGTACAGGAGCGGCTCACTACACAGATCCTTGATGCAATACAGGAAACTTTAAATCCATTAGGCGTAGCCGTTATTATAGAAGCTGCGCATTTATGCATGATGATGCGTGGTGTGCAGAAGCAAAATTCAGTTACCACAACTTCAGCTTTTGCAGGTGAGTTTGAAAAGCAAACCACGCGAAGTGAATTCATAAGCCTTGTAAAAGCAGATCTTATAAACAGAAGATAAAATGGTAAACTCCTGATATGAAGCATGCATATATTTTCCCGGGACAAGGCTCACAATTTAGCGGCATGGGAAAAAATCTTTATGACACATTTGAAGATGCGAAAAACTTTTTTAATGCGGCTGATGCATTGCTTGGCTTCAATATTTCAGATATTATGTTTTCAGGAACTGCCGAAGAATTGAAGCAAACAAGTGTTACACAACCTGCGATTTTCCTTCATTCGGTTGCCGCTTTTAAAACAGGCGCCACCTCTCATCCCGATATGGTTGCGGGCCATTCGCTCGGAGAGTTTTCTGCGCTTGTTGCAAATCAATGTCTTTCTTTTGAAGATGCTTTACAATTGGTATCAATAAGAGCCAAAGCAATGCAAAAAGCCTGCGAAGCTAATCCCTCTTCGATGGCTGCAATACTTGGTTTAAATGATGAAAAGGTAGAAGAAATATGTGCAGGGATAAAACATGAAATCGTTGTTGCAGCAAATTACAATTGCCCGGGGCAGATCGTGATTTCAGGGACAAAAAAAGGAGTTGAGCAGGCGTGTATGCTTATGAAAGAAGCAGGAGCGAAACGTGCGCTGATGCTCCCGGTGGGTGGCGCTTTTCATTCGCCTCTTATGCAGCCTGCCAGAGAAGAATTAGCCGATGCAATTGAAAAAACGGTGTTCAACAAACCGTCCTGCCCGATTTACCAGAATGTAGTGGCCGTGGCCGTTACTGAGCCGGATGAAATAAAAGCGAATCTTGTAGCGCAGCTAACCGGCCCCGTTATGTGGACACAATCGGTAGA
>JBDTMP010000349.1:0-4700 GCA_039934215.1 Ginsengibacter sp. | reverse complement strand
TTAGTGTCGTTTTGAGAAGTTGTATTGCTGTTGTAGGAGAATTCATTTTGTATTGAAACGTCGTATTTTTTTTCTTTTGATTTCGATATCCATAAATTGAAGCCCGGAGCGAAAGTTGTGGAAAAACTTTTTTTATTGTTTATCACATCCGCATATTTATCGTAACTCACTGATGGGCCGATATTAAATCTTGTGTCTATCTTTTTTATTTTTACACCCACGCCGCTCCAAAAATTTACCGAAACATTTCCATTCGTATTGATAGGCTGCGTGGTTGTTTTTCCTGAATCTATATTGATGATCCTGTTGTTGGTAATTGCGTTGGAAGTGACCCTTACATTTAAGGACTGGTAAGTAAACAGGTCTTTCAAAAAGTCATAGCTATTGTGAGAGAGTCTGAAGGAATTTGTAAAAGATGGCTTCAGGTCAGGGTTTCCAATGTATTGATTAAAGTAATCGTTATTATTTCGTAGCGGTTGTAATTGATTTACGGTTGGCTGGCTTGTATTGCCATTATAATTAAACCGTATGCTTTTATTTGTTTTGTAAGTGTAAGTGATATTTGCCCCTGGGAAAAAGTTTACATAATTTCTTTTGTAATCTTTATCATAAGTAATATCCTTTAAATTAAAATCAGTGAATCCAAAACCCGAACCGATATTGACCTTGAATTTTTTATTTGCAAAATTTATTTTAACCGAAGGAATGTTCTGGAGAATATTTTGTTTAAACTGGTTTGATAATGAATCAACAACCTTATCATATTTATCGGAAACAGGCGAGTATGTATAAGTCAACTGGTCATTTGTACCATAATTATAAGAAAGCTGGTAGCCGAGCTCCAAAGAATATTCTTTACTAAGTGGCTCCGTGTAAACAAGTTTAGCGGTAAGATTTTTTGTGGACATATTATAGTCTTTCATTTGATCAAGCCGCTGGCTTCCGGCAGGAGCTCCATCGAGATAAGACTGGTTGAATGATTTTAAGAAATTGGTCCCTTCATCATTCAATGTATTCCAGTCGGCGATAAAAGAGAGCGTCCGCCTGATTTTATTAAATTTATGTTTGAAAATTATATTTCCTGATATCGCATACTTATCATTATTGGTTTGCAGATCTCTTATGCTCGTATTTTTAAGCGTGCCTGTATTACCGGTATTTACCGCGTCCCTTGTGCTGTTACTTTCAGTGTGATAAAAATTGGTATTGGCTGTTAACTTCAAAGTATTCATGGAATCAATTTTTATATCATAGATTCCCTTTATTTTAAAGTTGTGCCGGTTCACGTTGTTATTCTCGTCAGCATTTTCATTAAGTACCGAGTCACCTACCTGTGTTTGTGTAAAACTCGTTTGATGATTGTTATACTGCTGGCTGTTATACTTTGGGGATAAATTAAAAGTTTTTGTATCGTTCCATTTATTGCTGTATTGAATGCCGGCATTCACATTGGTCATAAAACCATTTCTCGGATCAACATGAGCTTCATCATCGCTGTTATCATTCCATTGATAGCTGATACCGCCATTATCATCCACATCCATTGAAAAATTATCATCACGCCCCCCATATTTTTGTTCATCCTGCCAGCTTAATCCATCCTGCCCGGTATTGCCATTAAGTAAAAAGGCTGAAAATTTTCTTTTCCCTTTAAATGAGCCGAATAGCAGGTTATCATTATACCGGTTCTCTAAATGTTTTTGCGGGCCTGCGGCCACATCTATTTTTCCAAAGTATCCCGTCTTTTTATCTTCTTTTAATTTCAGGTTAATTGTCTTTTGCGTTTTTCCATCATCAATTCCTGTAAATTCAGCCTGCTCACTTTTTTTATCAAATACCTGTACTTCCTTTACCGCATCGGCTCTTAGATTTTTTACCGCCATTCCCGGGTCATCGCCAAAAAATTCTTCGCCATCCACCAATACTTTTTCCACGGTTTCACCCATAGCCTTTATCTTACCATCTTTATCAACCTGGATGCCGGGAAGCTTTTTCAGCAATTCCTCTACATTGGCGTTGGCGCTCACTTTAAAGCTATCGGCAGTATAAACGGTTGTATCGCCTTTTATCTTTATCGGGCTCCCGGTTTTCACGATTACTTCCTGTAATAATTTTGCTTTCGATATCAGCCCATAAGGTGGAAATTCGGTGTCACCCTTTATTTCAACATCCTCTATCACATCAGCAAAATACGGATGGGTGGTCATCAAAATGTAATTGCCCGGCTTCACATTTGTTATTAAATATTTACCATTGGCATCGCTGCGTGTAAATTTATAGAGTATAGAATCCTTAGGGGTCATTAACGCAATAACCGCGTTTACTACTGCTTTTTTTTCATTAGCATCATTTACCGAGCCTGTAATTTTTGCAAGCTGGGCATAGGAAGAAAAAGTAAAAATGAAGAGTGCTATGAAAAGAGTAGAGATATTTTTCATGAACAAGTTTTGGTTTTTGGGGCAGGAGGGAATTAAGAATCAAAAGTGATTAAAATATTTATCTTAACTTAAACACTAATCTTAAATTTACGTTAAAGCAAAAGTCTGCATTGTTAAGAGTACCAATCGATAAAATTCCATAAATGGCAATAAAAAAAAGACAGCCGGGAAGAGGCAACGTTGAAAAAGATAAAACCAGCGGAGCAGCGAAATATGAAGAAATAAATTTTGTTGACAGCACAAAGCCAGTCTGGAACTATTCTTTATTTTCTGACGAAGACCTCCAGAATTTCTGGAACGGAACACATTATAGTCTTTATAAAAAATTTGGTTCTCACCCGCTAAATGTCCTGGACAGGGATGGTTACTATTTTGCGGTATGGGCGCCTAATGCGACCGCGGTAAGTGTGATAGGTGATTTTAATAACTGGGATACAGGTGCGCATCCGTTATTTGTCAGGTTGGAAAAATCAGGTATATGGGAAGGATTTATTCCGGGTATACAAGAGTATGCAAGCTATAAATATTATATAGAAGGATTTGAAAATTCAAAGCTGTACAAAGGCGATCCGTATGCCAACCATTGGGAGCTACGCCCAGGCACTGCGTCTAAAACGATAGAGCTCGATCATGAATGGAAGGATGATACATGGATGGAACAACGCAGCAAGCAAAATTCGCTTGATGCGCCATGGAGTGTATATGAAGTGCATCTTGCAAGCTGGATGCGGCCTTATCCTTATAGCGAGGAATCGTTAAATTCTTATGCAGAAACTACAAAGCGCCTGGTGCCCTACGTAAAAAAAATGGGATTTACTCATGTGGAGTTCATGCCGGTAATGGAATTTCCTTTTGATGGAAGCTGGGGCTACCAGGGCGCAGGGTATTTTGCTCCTACCTCACGGTTTGGCATACCCCAGGATTTTATGGAGATGATTGAAGCGTTTCACAATGAAGGCATCGGTGTTATACTTGATTGGGTCCCTTCTCATTTTCCGTATGATGCTCATGGCTTGTATATGTTTGACGGTACACATACCTATGAATATGCTGATATGCGAAAAGGATTTCATCCTGACTGGAACTCATATATTTTTAACTACAAACGTGGAGAAGTGCGCTCTTTTCTCATAAGCAGCGCAAGATTCTGGTTTGATAAATTTCATATTGATGGCATACGCGTAGATGCGGTAAGTTCTTTGCTGCGGCTCGACTATTCAAGAGAAGAAGGAGAGTGGGAGCCCAATGAGTTTGGTGGCAACGGAAATATTGAAGCAATTGCCTTTATAAAAAATTTGAATGAAATGGTCTACAGGGATTTTCCTGATGTACAAATGATCGCTGAAGAATCTACTGACTGGCCTGGAATTACCGGGCTTACAACCGGCGGTGGCCTTGGCTTTGGGATGAAGTGGATGATGGGTTGGATGCACGACACAATTGATTATTTCAAAACCGATCCGCTTTACAGGAAAGACCAACAGGATAAATTTGCCTTTAGCATGATGTATTTTTATGATGAAAATTTCATGCTGCCCTTAAGCCATGATGAAGTGGTTCACGGCAAGTCGCCAATGATTTATAAAATGCCCGGCGATGGCTGGGCTAAATTCGCCAACCTTAGATTGTTATATACTTACATGTTCACACATCCCGGGGGCAAATTGCTTTTTATGGGAAATGAATTTGCGCAGACCTCGGAATGGAATTATCACACAGAACTTGATTGGTATCTTTTACAACATGAGTCTCATCAAAAAATGCAGGATTGCGTAAGCGCATTGAATCAATTATACAGGGCAGAGCCTGCGTTGTATGAATTACAATTTGATAAAACAGGTTTTGAATGGATTGACCTTGATAAAAGAAATGAATCTGTGATTGTTTATATGAGAAAAGGAAAAAAGAAAGCGGATAATGTTTTAGTTGTATTTAACATGACGCCCGTCGCAAGGGATAACTGGAAAATATCAGTAAAAGGAAAAGACCAGTGGGATATTATTTTCTGTAGTGACGATACCCGTTTCTGGGGAAGCGGCCACGCCGACCATCATTCTGTTGAAACAAAACTGGTGGATAAAAAAAGCAAGTCTTACGAAATAAACCTGTATCTGCCGGCGTTAGGAGCTATAGTACTGAAATAGTTGGTTTACTATTTGAAACCTTACGCCATTCTTCTTAGCAAATAAATCCTGATATGAAAAGTCTCCTCCTTATCACCAGCTTATATTTCATTTCTTCCGCTGTTTTTTCACAAAATGC
>JBDTMP010000348.1:0-6366 GCA_039934215.1 Ginsengibacter sp. | reverse complement strand
AAATCAGAATAATCTGCAGCACGCATCAAAATACTATCGATGTGCGATACAGAAACTTTGTTTTCATTTTCAGGCCGGTTAGAAATGTCTTTCCACACAGGATCTTCACCAAATTTTTTCCATTGGGCGTTTCTTTGCTCCACACTTTCGAAAACGGGCATGTACATAAAATTGGGCATGTGGCTTCCGGATACAACCCTGCCATAAAAAACAGGATTAAAACCCAGACGGTTAAATAATGGTATTTCTCCACCCGTATTGAACATGGCCATTTTCTTTTTATGTAAATTTTCAGTCGGGCTTTCATAGCTTCTCAATTCAAAAACTCTTCCGGCATTTTTTGTTGCGGGAATAACAAAATGTGGCTGGCCGGAAAAAGCTTCCAGTAAAATGGATTCCATTCTCACATAAGGCGCTTTCTCCGAAGTTGCTTCCATAAAGGATTTAGAAGAATCTATATATGCAGCATCACTGTTAAGTTTATCTTCAACACCTGGCCATGCAGCTTCTGATGCAAATGGGATGAACACATAAATTAATTTATCTGTCGCGGTATCATTTGCAATTGGTTTAAACACTCCGATATTTTTTATGCCTGCCCGGTGCAGCGCCGGCAGGTATGCGTTTTTTAAATAATCATCAATCATTGAAACCTGTTCATTATTTTTTACATGGTATATCTTTAATTGGTAAAAATCATTTTTAAACGGGAAGGCATTTGCAAGTATTACAGTAGAAATTAATACAATGAGTAGTGAAAGTTTTTTTTGCATGTTTACTTATTTTTATTCCGGGTAAAGGAGTTGATTTATACTAAATTCTTTTTTATATAATTAAAGCTTTTGGTAATACTGTCGAAAGGAGAACCGGGAGTTTTATCCTGCTCCACAAAGAAATATTTAAGCCCTGCTTTATTTTTTTCAGCAAATATTTTTTTGAAATCTATAACGCCGTTTCCAACTTCAGTAAAATCTTTATTGCTGGTATTGTCCATATCTTTCACATGCCATAGTGGAAATCTGCCAGGGTGCTGATTGAATAAAGCGATAGGATCCTGCCCTGCTTTTTTAATCCAGTAAATATCCATTTCCATTTTTACGAGATCTTTATCTGCCGATAATAAAATGTCGTAAGGATATTGATCATCCTGTTTAATAAATTCAAAATCATGATTATGGTAACAGAGCTGGATACCCGCTTTTTTACATCTTTCACCGGCGGTATTTAATTCATCAGCGACTTTTTTATAGTGATCAAGAGTTCCACGTTCATCGGCTGATAAATAAGCGCAGACCATATATTTTATTCCGGCCGCTGCGGCATCATCCACGGCTTTATCCCAGCCATGAAGCATCGTTCCCATTTGCACTTCTCCCTTCGGTTGTTCTTCGCCAAGACGATAGTGGCCGCTGAGAGCTACCAGCCCGTTTTGTTTTAATACACCTGCAAATTCAGCCGGTGTCATACCATAAAATTTTTGTGAACCCGTGTAGGTAGCAGTTTCAACTGAATTGTAGCCAATCTGCGCCACCTTTGCAAGAGTTCCTTTAGGGTCTTTGCCCATGGCATCTCTTACCGTGTACAATTGTAATCCTATCAAAGAATTTTTTGAATTGCATCCTGAGGATCTTGTTATTAACAAGCCGGCTGAAAGAACAGTGGTTGTTTTGAGAAAATCGCGTCTTGTGGTCATATACAATTTTTTATTTGTGAGTATAGAATAATCGATTCAATTTACACTTTTATTTTATGTTATTAATTCACTGTTTCCATTGATCTGCCCATTACCGGAGATGACAATGTTCTGTGCATCTCCGGTGAATAGCATTCCTTTGTGAATAGAAAAGTATGGTTCGAAAAACTGATTCATTTCCAGGGACAGGTTTACGCGAGGGGTCGTAAAAAAATTATAGTTGATCACTTTACTTCAACTTTATTTCTTTCATCGTATATCATTCTATCAATTCTTTTTATCAACTCAACACAAGCCCTGGTATTATGATATGGACATTTCCATATACCCACTTTGTCTTCATTCATTACTTCATAATTTTCTTTTACCCCCCAGAACCATTCATTATTTTTCTTATCAATAATATGCTCTTTTACAAATTGCCAGCTTGCCAACGATTTTTTTAAATAGCTTTCATCGCTTGTAATTTGCCATGCATTAAAAAAGCCGATCATTGCTTCGGCCTGTGGCCATGAATGTTTTTCTCTTATAAGATGATTATTACCCCCTTCATACTCATACCACAGGCCGCCGTCCTTGTCGAGCCCTTCCGCTGCGGCATCTGCAAGTTGCACAGATACATCTTTTACTTTTTGAATAAGCTCCTTTTTATCAATAATTTCAGCTGCTTCCTGCACAAGCCACGCGGCTTCAATATCATGCCCGTATGAAATTATATTTGAACGGCTGCGCCAGTTTTCATCAAAAAATAATACCAGGTGATGATTCCCCGGATCAATAATATGATTAAGAAATATTTTAACCAGTTCTTCAATCCTCTGTTTCAGATTTTCATCGGGCCAGATTAAATAGAGATTTGCGAAGCCCTCAAGAATATGCAAATGCGTGTTCATTGATTTTCTTTCATTCGCATCTTTTTTACTGAGGCGAAGGTCTTCGATCTCTTTCCATTCGCGTGATAAGGCTTCTATATATCCGCCATTGGTTTTGTCAAAGCTATGGTCAATAATGGAATGATATAATTCTATTCCCAATTCTTTTGCTTCAATATTATTCGCAGATTTATAAAATTCGCTCAATCCATAAATTGCAAATGAAAGGGCATAAAATTGCTTTTTTGTATCAAGTGGTTTTCCTTTGTAATCAACGCTCCAATAAACACCGCCAAACTCGTTATCATAAAAATGATCCCGGATATAACTAAATGCCCGCTTTGCAATTTCCATATACGCTATATCGTTAGTAATTCTGTATGCCGAAGAAAATGCCCATAATATCCTGCTGTTTAAAACAGAGCCTTTAGGCGATTCGTTATATACTTTATTAGCGTTATCAATCTTGCCATAAAATCCGCCATTGTTCTCATCAATTGTTTCTTTCATCCAAAACGAAAGAATATTTTTTAATTCAATTTGCAAATCGTTTTTATAACCGGCAATTGATTCTGTCATAGATCGATGATGTATTAATGGCTTTCATTTTCTTTAAATCTTCAAGTTGCGGCAACAATTTCTTTATCAGCTGCAATAAACTCCCTGTTTGCATTTACAATTGCAACGATGGTTTTTGCTGTCGATTCTGATGTAAAGCCGTCCTCAGGAGTATTAATGACATAGTCCAATAATTTTTCAATAGTAGAAGTGGCAACGTGCATTCTTACATCTGAAGAAGCGTAATAAATATATACCGTTCCATCTTCATCGGCTATCCAGCCATTAGAAAATAAAACATTAGAAACATCGCCGGTTCTTTCATCGCCTTCGGGAGCCATAAAGTAGCCACCTGGCTTATGGATCACTTTTGTGATATCGTTTATGTCAGTTAAAAAAGCATATAGAACATATCGTAACCCGGCGGCAGTATTTCTTACCCCATGCGCCAGGTGCAGCCAGCCCTTTTCTGTTTTAATAGGCGCAGGCCCTAATCCATTTTTTGATTCATATACCGTATGATAAACTCTTTTGTCAATAACAATTTCTTTTTCAATAACAGCATTTTCAATATTGTCGCATAGACCAAAACCTATGCCGCCACCAGATCCTGCATCAATGAAGCTGTCCTGCGGGCGGGTATAAAATGCATATTTATTTTCTACGAACTCAGGGTGCAGTACTACATTCCTTTGCTGTTGAGAAGGCGTTTTAAGGTCGGGCAAACGCTGCCATTTTAAGAGGTCTTTGGTTCTTGCGATTCCACATTGTGCTATAGCCGATGATAGATCGCCGGGCGCCGCATCAGGATCTTTTCGTTCGGTACAAAAAATTCCGTATATCCAGCCATCCTCATGCTGCACAAGCCTCATATCGTACACATTGTCATCTGGCACTCGCGCCTGGGGCATTACAATTGGGTCTTCCCAAAATTTAAAATTGTCGATGCCGTTGCGACTTTCTGCTATTGCAAAAAAAGATTTGCGATCACTACCTTCTACCCTCGCAACCAATACATACTTGTTATCAAACTTAATTGCACCGGCATTGAATACGGCATTAATTCCAATTCGCTCAAGCAGGTACGGATTTCTTGCCGGGTTAAAATCAAAACGCCATTCCAATGGTGTATGAGCCCCAGTAAGAACAGGATTTCCATAACGGTTGAAAATCCCGTTCATGGATTCAAGCATGACATTTCGCCTCTGAATTAATTCTTCATATTTATTTTGCAAAAGGCGTAACCTATGTTGAAAGTATTGACTCATATGCTTTTTATCGCCACTCAGGCAGGGTTTATATAGTTGTACTTAGTTTTCTAATTTGTTCCACCATGTTCTTTTAAGTATGAGAATAATCGCTCCCAAAATGAGAATGGTTATCATCAATGGAAGCTTCATCCACAAAATAAAATACATGGGCAATATCGTAAGGCATGATTGCCCTATAATTCCCAATACCACATTGAACATGTCAAGCTTAAATCTTTTATTAGCTACAAATAAAGGATCTTCAGCAACAACCAGTTCATGCACGGGTTTCCAAAAGCCCCATGGCCTCACTTGCTTGTAAAAATTCTTCAGCACTTCGATATCGGTAGAAGGAGATAAATATGTTCCCGCAATACAACCTATAAGAGATATTAAAAATAATAACGGCCAGTTATATAAGGGAAGGCCGGTGAAAATAAATGGAAAAACCAAGGCAGCAACTATACCAGCCATCATTCCCCAAAAAAAACCATTTGCATTGAAACGCCACCAATACCATTTAAGCATATTTGCGGCGATGTATCCCCCATATAAAGCTCCAACGATCCATTGCAAAATTGAGTTCACATCCCTGGCAAAAAATCCAAGAATAATTCCTACCGCTGCAACAACAATCCCAACAATGTAATTCAATGCAATAATTCTTTTGGTAGGTGCAGCAGGATTGACGTACTTAAGATAAATATCATTTACAATATAAGCCTGGGCCGCATTCAACGTGCCGGAGAAGGTTCCCATAAACGCACCCAGCAAGCCCGTGAGCACAATGCCTAATATGCCAACAGGCAAAAAATTATTAATGGCACCAGGCAAAATTCTTTCAAAATCAGTTCCTCCGCCGGGTACTGAAAGATCCATTTGATTATAATAAAGCAATGCGAGAACTGTAAGGCCGATAACCATTGTATAACGAATGGGCAACAAAATAATAGATACAAACCCTGTCATTTTAGAAGCGTCTTTTGGAGAACGTGTTGACAAAATTTTTTGCATATCATAATTGGGCGCAGGACCCGCAAGGCTCGCAAATACACCTTTAAATAACATCATCATAAAAAATACTCCAAAAAGGCCAAAATTATCATCAGAGATTTTTTGCATCGCCGCAGGTAATATATGATGCCAGTCAAGATTAAGATCAACTCCGAAAAAAGGATGATCCCAGCCTGTGGGGATATTCAGCGTTTTCCCGTGGAGGTGAGTCATCGCAATATAACCAATGGCGATACATCCAACGGTCATGATTGAATATTTTATAAGATCGCCAACTACTATACTGTGCATTCCCCCCAGGATAGAATAGAACATTGCAAATAAAGTAAAAATAATTCCGTAAAAGTGAGCAACATATTGCGGCGCAATATGGAAAGGGATATATGGCTGAACCATATTCCACGGCACAAAAATTTCAATGAACTTTCCAAGACCTACAAACCCGTAAGCAAGAAAACCAAGGCAGCCGATTAAGGCGAAAACAACAACGATATTGTGTGAGGCTTTTACTCCTGTGCCTTTTATTCCAAACCGGGTTGCGAGCCATTCCGCACCGGTATCCGCATTGGAACGACGAAGCCATTTCGCCAAAAACATCATATTAAAAACCTGGTTGAAAACAGGCCAGAGCCATGGTATCCAGATGCTTTTGAAACCATAAATAAAACAAAGCGAAACCATCCACATAGTTCCGCTGATATCAAACATATCGGATGCGTCGCTGAGGCCAAGTAAATACCAGGGAAGTTTTTTTCCACCTAATAAATAGCTCTCTTTATTCTGACGTGCTTTCTTCCTGTAATACCAGCCAATCATCAGCATTGATGCCAGGTAGAGAAGAACAATTGCAATATCTAAAAGTTGCAGTTTCATTTATACAGTCGCTCTTTTGTTACATCTTTTTGAAATAAAATATTGGGTGCATTATAAAATTTTATAAAATCATTTTCTGATACCTGCCCTTTGTACGGCAAATAAT
>JBDTMP010000347.1:0-4963 GCA_039934215.1 Ginsengibacter sp. | reverse complement strand
GTTCCTGTAAAAATAAGATCACCAATATTTAAGGAAAAATAATTTGAAATATTTGAAATGATCTTGTCAATGGAAAATATCATGGCGTCAGAATTTGCTTTCTGCACAATTTCTTTATTTTTTGCAAAAGAAAAATTTACGCTCTTTTTTGTTTGCCCCTGGGGAATATCAATAAATTTTCCAACCGCCGCAGAGTTGTCAAAAGATTTTGCCTTTTCCCACGGAAGGCCCTTTTCCTTTAAAGCATTTTGTATATCCCTTGCTGTAAAGTCAATGCCTACGGTAATCCCATTGTAGTAATTGGAAGAATGTTTTTCCTGGATATATTTTCCATTTTTACTTATGCGTACCACTAACTCACATTCATAATTAAGCTCATTAGTAAACTCGGGATAATAAAATGGAGTATGGCTCTGCACGAGTGCGCTTTTGGGTTTCATGAATATTACAGGTTCATCCGGTAATTCATTGCCCATTTCTTTAGCATGGTCTGCGTAATTTCTTCCGATACAAAATATTTTCATATTTAAGCAGCTTTTATTAGGGTTTCAAGAGTTGGTAAGCGAAAATATAGAAAACAAATTAAAAAAATAAATTTAACTAAACTACTGATTAACACTAAACGTAAGATTGTTCATTAAACTCATCGTGCGATCAATTCCTATAGATGCAAAATTTTCTATTACTTCGATACTTTTTTCAATTTTTAATTTTACCAAAGATATTTCTTCAGAATTCCAATGGGTTAATACAAAATCCACCTGCTCGCCTCTTGGAAAATTATTTCCTATTCCAAACCTAAGCTTAGGATATACATCAGTGCCAAGCACATTTTGAATATCCTTTAGTCCATTATGGCCGGCATCGCTACCACTTTTGCGAAGTCGTAATTTGTTTAAAGGCAAAGCCAGGTCGTCAACTATTGTGAGTGAATTCAGAATGTCGATCTTTTCCTTTTCCTGCCAAAATTTAAAGGCCCGGCCGCTAAGGTTCATAAATGTTGTTGGCTTGATGCAAACAAAAATTTTTCCTTTCCATTTTACTTCAGCAACTTCAGCCAATCTCCCCGTATTAAATATTCCCCCATGTTTTAAAACAAAAGCGCTTACAACATCATAACCAATGTTATGCCTCGTATGAGCGTATTCATTTCCTGGATTGCCAAGGCCAACAATTAAATACTTTGACATGTAAACGAAGATAGGATGTAAAAATTGTTGGAATAATTAATTGCGGAATTTTTGCAGGCGAACGTTTAAGCTTCCGGACACGGGGCTATAATCCTATATTTTTGATTTCAAAAAAGATCACTTTAGTAGCTATCATTTTAACCATGATCAAGATATTGTTGCAGTTCCGCATCCGTTTTAATAAGTACGTCTCTCACCTTACTCCCCTGGTTGGGTCCTACAACTCCAGCGGCTTCTAATTGATCCATTAACCTTCCTGCACGATTGTAGCCGAGCTTCATCCGGCGTTGTAATAAAGAGGTGCTTCCGCTTTGGCTTACTACAATAAGTTTAGCGGCATCTTCAAAAAGAGGATCCCGGTCAGTTGCATCAAAGTCTTTATTTTCAAACTCTTTTTCATCAACATATTCAGGCAACATAAATGCCTGGGCGTAACCTTGCTGCTGCCCAATAAAATCAGTAACCTTATCAACTTCGGGTGTGTCAACAAAAGCACACTGGAGCCTCGTAAGCTCGCCATTATAACTTATAAGCATATCGCCTTTGCCAATTAATTGCTCCGCTCCGCCAATGTCAAGAATGGTGCGACTATCAATTTTACTGCTCACTTTAAATGCAATACGGGCAGGAAAGTTTGCTTTAATTGTACCGGTAATAATATTTACCGAAGGCCGCTGAGTGGCAATAATCAGATGAATGCCAACTGCTCTTGCAAGCTGCGCCAGGCGTGCAATTGGCATCTCCACCTCTTTGCCTGCCGTCATTATAAGGTCGGCAAATTCATCAATTACTAAAACAATAAACGGCAAATACTGGTGGCCTTTTTCAGGATTTAATTTTCTGCCTACAAATTTTTCGTTATACTCTTTAATATTGCGGGTGCCGGCTTCTTTCAGCAGATCGTACCGGTTATCCATTTCAATACAAAGTGCATTAAGCGTATGAATTACTTTTTTTGTGTCGGTAATAATTGCATGTTCTTCTCCCGGTAATTTTGCCAGAAAATGCTTTTCAATACTTTCATAGATACTTAATTCAACTTTCTTGGGATCAATCAAAACCAATTTTAATTGCGATGGATGTTTTTTATACAAAAGAGAAACAAGTATTGCATTCAGGCCAACAGATTTACCCTGCCCTGTGGCGCCCGCCATTAATAAATGCGGCATAGACGTGAGGTCAACGATAAAATTTTCATTGTCAATTTTTTTTCCGATTGCTATAGGCAAAGAGAAATTGTTGTTCTGAAATTTTTCAGAATTCAATAAAGTCTTCATGCTTACAACTGTCTTCTTTACATTCGGAACTTCGATACCAATGGTTCCCTTTCCGGGGATGGGTGCAATGATGCGAATACCCAATGCAGCAAGGCTTAGAGCAATGTCATCTTCAAGATTTTTTATACGTGAAATTCTCACGCCCGGTGCAGGAACTATTTCATACAATGTAACGGTGGGACCAACAGTCGCCGATATTTTCTGTATTTCAATGTCGTAATTTTTAAGCGTGTTAATGATCTGGTTTTTATTAGTTTCCAGTTCGGTTACGTCCTGGATTATTTTCTCACTGCCATGGGCTTCAAGTAGATCCAGGCCCGGAAATTTATAATTCCTTAGATCAAGGATAGGATCGTAAGGTTGCTGTGTTTTGGGTTTTACAATAATGCCTGTATCTTCCTCTTCAAGTTTCTCAGGAACAGTTTTTACTTCAAGCTTCAGACTATTAGATGGGTCTTCAGGGAATTTTATTCTTACTTCTTCCTTCGGCTTATTTTCCGGCTTTTCAAAAATCTGTATATCATGATTTATCCCATTCTCTTCCTTTAAAGAATTCGTTGTAAGCGGAAGAAAATCTGAAGCAGGTGAATCTTTTTTTGGAATTTCCATACCCATTGCAACGCCATCAATTTCTTCAGCGACAAGACTTTCTTCATATATTTTTTTATTTTTAAACCTGAAAGAAGGATTGAAACGCCAGATAATATAACTGAACATGGCAGCCAGTAAAAGCGCAGCCGTTCCTACTTTACCAATAATCTGCTGTAGCCAGTTGCTTGCCATATCACCCCCCGCGCCACCCCAGGGAAAAGGATGACCACTCATTAAAAAAGATGCTGAAATACTTATTACAAGAAGCCCGGCAATTACATAGCGTACATTGCGGGTTATAGAAAAAATCTTTTTTGGAGAAAATAAATTTACACCTACTACAAGAAAAAAGGTGCAGAATAAATAGGATGCTATTCCAAATCCGGATCTAAAAAAAAGATCGGAAAAATAAGCGCCGGCGGTTCCTAAAAGATTTGCCATGGATTCTGCGTTATCCGGTAAAAGAATTTTTGCTCCTTTAAAAACCTTAGACTGGTCCTCCTGCCAGGTAAAAAGGTAAGAAGTAAATGCCACAAAAAGCAGGAATGAAATCAGCACCAGTATTGTTCCCGCTATCTTGTGCGAGCGTTCATCTTTAAGCAGCTTCTTTACTTCGATCTTTTCCTCAACATCAGACTTCATTTTCGAAGAATCGCCTTTTTTATTTTTTTTATTTTTCTGTATGGTCGACATTATTGCAAATATAAATAATTGGTAAAACGCAAAAGTTGTTTACTTATACAGCTGCGTAAGATTTTCTTAAAATAACATCAAGCTTTACTAAATTCTATTGCCGGGGGTAAGCTATATGAATTATCAAATCGTGCTGGTCTTCTTAAAAATTCCGAGAAATAAAAACAGCCAGCCTGCGATGAAACACAAACCACCAATGGGTGTGATGGCACCAACCCAATCATAACCGGGAGTGACGGCTGCTTTTATAAAAGTGAGTATGTAGAGGGAGCCACTGAATAATATGATGCCGGCAATAAATAATTTACCTGACCACTTGATAAATTTATTTTGAAATTCTTTATATAAAATTCCCGCGAACAATAATGCAAAAACATGGTAAAACTGGTAGCGTACACCAGTTTCGAAAATACTTACCGCATAATCCGAAACACTTTCTTTAAGCGCATGCGCCGCGAAGGCTCCAAGAGCAACGGAAAGAGCGCCAATAAAAATCGCCGTTTTTAAAAATCCTTTATGCATATTTAGTATCGTGGTGTTAAAGATAAAACGATCAGGGCAACGACACGAATTTAATACACGAACCTACTCAATTATGTGTCAGCTTTATCAATTTCGGATAGCCTGTCACCAAGGCATGCTTGAAAAAATTTACTTACTAAATATTCCGACAAAATACTTAGCCTGGCATTAAACCAAATTGAACAAGTGATTTCCTTTTCATTATTCCTGAGATGAAAGAAAAAATGTAAGAGAATTTTCGTCTAAGTCATTAACGTTAAGAACATGATGAGCCTGTAAATAGTGAGGTTCTCTTTCCAGTAATCTCTTTTGAATAAAAGGTAATAATTCTCCGGAACTTACATCTTTAATAACAGGCCTGTGTGCGGTTTCATGTATTAACCGGTCTACGATCATTTCGGGAGTAGCCCGCAAATAAAAAACTTTGCCTTCTGTTTTCATCCATTCCATATTATCAGAGAAGCAGGGGGTTCCGCCGCCGCATGCAAGAATAAAATTTTTTTTTCTTTCAAACTTTCTGAGATGATATCTTTCGAGTTCGCGGAATTTCTCTTCTCCTTTTTTTTCAAAAATATCAGTGATTTTCATCCTGAAAGCTTTTTCTATTCTTGCATCAAGATCAAAAAATGGCATACCGGTTTTACCGGCCCATATACGGCCCCAATGCGATTTGCCACTTCCCATAAAGCC
>JBDTMP010000346.1:0-8114 GCA_039934215.1 Ginsengibacter sp. | reverse complement strand
AGAGCGAAGAGCACTACCATTCCGGCAATTTGAGCGTATTCAAGAAATTTATCGCTGGGCTTGCGGCCGGAGATCATTTCTATGAGAGTGAATAAAACATGGCCGCCATCCAAAGCAGGTATGGGCAGCAAATTCATGAATGCAAGTATTATAGAGAAGAATGCAGTAATGTTCCAAAATGCTTCCCAGTTCCAGCCGCTCGCCGGGAAAATAGAGGCCATTGTTTTAAAACCTCCAAGCCCTTTATAGGCGCCTGTTTTAGGATTAAGAATTAATTTAAATTGTTGAACATAAAAATCAAGCTGCTGTCCCGTCTTCTTAACTCCTGCGGGAAATGAAGCCAGAAATCCATATGATTTATTTTCCTGTTTAAGTAATCCAAGACTGTCAGCCTGGTCCATATCAATTACATAGAATCCAATCTTCCCTTCCTTATCAATCAAGGCCCTCGTTTGCATGGGCACCTCCTTACGAATAAAAGAAAGTGTAACACTGTCTCCTTTTTTGGCTTCCAAGATTGGCGCCATTTCATCAAAAAACTGAATGGGAATTGAATCAACAGCGACAATATTATCATAAGGCTGCAAGCCAGCTTGCTTCGCATTTGAAGATTTTTTATCATCAAAGGATCCCACAATTAATGGGATCCTGGGCATTAGCAGAGTATTTCGTTTCCCTTTTTTCTCCACGAGCTTTTCAATCATGTTTACAGGGATCAAAATGTTTTCCTTTTCACCATTCCTGTTTAAAGTTATTTTCTTACCCAGGAGAATTTTTGCCGGCAGATCATTAAAATATTGAATGGGTTCATCATTAACGGCAGTAATTTTATCACCATTTTTTAATCCAATATCACCCAGGAGGCTATCGGTTACCCATATCCCATATTGCGCATTGGCTATAGGTAATTTCTGTTCACCCCAATGATACAATATCATAGCGTAAATAAAAAAAGCGAGCAATACATTCATCGTAACTCCGCCAAGCATAATGATCAGTCGTTGCCACGCCGGCTTGCTTCTAAACTCCCAGGGCTGCGGCGGTTGTTTTAATTGTTCCTTATCCATACTCTCATCAACCATTCCAGCTATTTTTACATAGCCGCCTAAAGGAAGCCAGCCGATACCATAAACTGTCTCACCTATTTTTTTCTTCACAAGGGAAAACCAGGGATCAAAAAAAAGATAGAATTTTTCAACACGGCATTTAAACCATTTTGCTGTAACGTAATGCCCAAATTCGTGAATGATTACCAAAATTGATAATGAAAAAATAAGATACCCGGCCTGTAAGCCTACATGCTGCCAGTTAATTGCTAATAATGTCATAGAATGTGTGATGTACGATGTGTGATGTACGATGTATGATATATGATATAAAGTTTTTGAGTTTTCATTTTACTGCCGATAACACAAATTTCTTATCCCGTTGGCGGCCGGAGGCTTTACATATTTAATAATGAAGCGGCGAAATTACGCGCCTCTCCATCGCTTTCAAAATATTCTGTAAGATTTGGCTTTTCTATAAAGTTTATTTTATCCATAGTTTTTTCCACAACTGCTGTCATATCCAGAAAGCCTATCCGGTTGTTCAGGAACGCCCAAACTGCAATTTCATTAGCTGCATTCAGCACGCAGGGCAAATTGCCTCCTTTTTCCAAAGCGGTGGTTGCCAATACCAGGTTGCGAAAGGTTTTTGTATCCGGCTCTTCAAAATTCAAAGCGGGTATTTTCCTGAAATTTGCCCTGGGGCTATTATTTGCAATCCTATATGGAAAGGCAAGCGCATATTGTATCGGAAGCTTCATATCCGGCAATCCCATCTGCGCTTTCACGCTTCCATCTTCAAATTGTACCATGCTGTGGATAATACTTTGAGGATGGATGACCACCTGTATCTGGCTGGGAGATAAATTAAACAGCCATTTAGCTTCAATCATCTCCAGTCCCTTATTCATTAAGGTGGCGGAGTCTATCGTAATTTTTGCACCCATGCTCCAGTTAGGATGCTGCAAGGCATGATCCCGCTTAACATTCACAAGAAAATTGGGCTTTTTTCCCAGAAATGGGCCACCACTGGCGGTTAAAATAACCTTTTCAATTCTATTTCTTGTTTCACCTACAAGGCATTGAAATATGGCCGAATGCTCACTATCCACAGGAATTATCGGCGACCTGTTCTCCAGTGCTTTTTGCATTACGATATCGCCCGCGACAACTAAAGTTTCCTTATTTGCCAGGCCAATAGCTTTACCTTTTTCGACTGCTTTTAAAGTAGGGATTAAACCGGCAAATCCTACAATAGCGGCCAGCATCATGTCATAGGTATCAAAATCCGCAACTTCTTCAAGTGCAGAAGCGCCTGTAAAGACTTTAATATTTTTGGAGCTAAGCGCGGATTTTACTTTTTCGTACTTTTTCTCATCACCAATAACCACCGCATTTGGCAGAAATTTTAAGGCCTGTTTTATTAAAAGTTCGTCATTGTTCTGCGCCGTCAAAATCTCAACTTCAAATAAATCAGGATTTGTTTCAATTACTTCCAGGGCCTGTGTGCCAATAGATCCGGTGGAACCAAAAATTGCAATTCTTTTTTTTACTTCCTCATCCATACATTTTCATTCTAAAACTTTTTACTGATTATTTAGAAGAACCCGTCTAAAAATGAAATTTTAATTCACATACCACCTTCTAAGAAATCCAAGTAATTGAAGGTTGGCAATTTACTCTAATAATTTTTGTAACGCATCATTCACTTTTGTAAAATTGAAACGTGCTGTAATTTTATTCATCATAGCAACAATCGTTTCATTTTGAAGATTGCCTATTGAACCGGCATGTGTATGCCTGATCTCATCGTCATGACTGAATTTATTATCTTCTATATCTTCCGCGATTTTTTTATAGGCATCTCTTAACGGAATTCCTTTCAAAACCAGCTTGTTCATTTCCTCAACAGTAAAGAGGTATTTATATTTTTCATTTTTCAAAAGATCTTTTTTCACGTCAATATTTTCAATCATCTTATGTGCCATTGTTAAACAGGCATGCAGATTTTCAAAGGCTGGAATGATATGTTCTTTCAACAATTGAAAATCGCGATGATAGCCTGAGGGAAGGTTTGCAGCCATTAACATTATTTCATTAGGCAGTGCCTGTATGCGGTTGCAGTGTGCCCGGATAAGTTCAAAAACATCCGGGTTTTTTTTATGCGGCATGATGCTGCTGCCGGTTGTAAGTTCTTCCGGAAAAGAAATAAAATCAAAATTCTGGTTGAGGTAGAGGCAGGCATCCATACTGAGACGGGCAAGCGTAGCCGCAATATTCGCCAGTGACTGCGCTACAATACGCTCTGTTTTTCCACGGCCCATTTGTGCATACACAACATTATAATTCAAATCTTCAAATCCCAGTAATTGAGTTGTAAGTTCCCTGTCGATTGGAAAAGAAGACCCAAAGCCAGCGCCGGAACCTAATGGGTTTTTATTTACAATCTCCCACGAAGCATGCAATGTGATCAGGTCATCAACAAGGCTTTCAGCATAAGCTCCAAACCAAAGCCCAAAGGAAGAAGGCATTGCCAACTGAAGATGAGTATAGCCTGGCATCAGGTAATCCTTATACTTCTCACTTTGTTCAATAAGAAGAGTAAAAAATTCATTTACTTCTGCAACGAGGCTTTCGATTTCACGACGCAGGAAAAGTTTTATGTCCAGCAAAACCTGGTCGTTTCTTGACCTGGCGCTGTGAATTTTTTTTCCAGTATCTCCAAGTCTGTTAGTTAAAAGAAATTCAACCTGTGAATGCACATCTTCCACGCCACGCCCGAGGAAGAATTTACCGTCTATAATATCACTATAAATATCTTTCAGGCCTTGTTTCAATTTTTCAAAATCATCATCAGTAAGCAAATTAATTGACCGCAGCATTTGGATATGAGCGAGAGAGCCAAGTACATCAAATGGCGCCAGGTATATATCAAGCTCACGGTCTTTCCCTACAGTGAAAGTTTCCACTTCCTGTAATGCCGATGTATTTTTTTCCCAGAGCTTCTTCGTCATTTTTTAACTTTTATTGGTAATGCTGATATTTTTTAGGAGCTCGTAATAACCGTTGATACCCTCCTTAATTTCATCAGTAAAAATATATTCGTCCGCGATGTGGCTGCGTGCAGAATCACCCGGTCCGATCTTCAAAGCCGGAAAAGACATTAAGGCCTTATCAGAACAGGTTGGCGAGCCATAAGATTCCAGTTTCATTGTATTTCCTGCTACGACCAGGGGATGATTATTTTCTATAAATGAAGGTCGTAATCTTGTGCTTCTTGGCTTTGCATCACTTTTTATATTTTGATTTATTACCGACAGCACTTCTTCAAAAGTGTACAATTCATTTACCCTGATATCCACCACAAAACTACATTCGGAAGGTACAATATTGTGGGTTTTGTTAGCAGTATCTACCGAGGTAACGGCCATGTGCACCTGCCCCAGGAGCGAAGATTTTTTTTCAAATTCATAAGTTCTAAACCATTCAATATCTTCCAAGGCAATGTAAATGGCATTTACACCTTCGTTGCGTGCAGCATGCCCAGCCATGCCTTTTGCCGTGCAATCCAACACAAAGAGACCCTTTTCTGCCACAGCCATTTTCATAAGCGTGGGTTCTCCTACAATTCCGCAATCTATTTTTGGAAGCATTGGAAGCAGGTATTCGATACCGTTATGGCCTGAAATTTCTTCTTCCGCGGTAGCGGCCAACACCAGGTTAAACGTAAGATCTTTAATGGAATAAAAATGAGCAAATACTGATACCAACGAAATCAATGCTCCGCCAGCATCATTACTGCCGAGTCCATAGATCTTACCTTCTTTTTCAACAGGCGTAAAAGGATCGATTGTGTAGCCTGCATTGGGCTTCACAGTATCGTGGTGAGAATTTAAAAGAATCGTAAATTTATTTGGATCAAAATACTTACTTATCGCCCATACATTGTTCAAATCGCGGTTTACTTTAATATTTTTTTGTTTCAGAAAATTTTCTAATATCGTTGCAGTTCCTCCTTCCTCTTTACTGAACGACGGAGTTGAAATGAGTTGTTTCAATAGTTTAACGCCGTCCTGGAAAGTTTCAGGTCCTGGTGGCGTCAACAATCCATTGCTACCCGGAACCGCATTTTTAATATCATTTACTTCATCACTCATATTGATATTCTTGTTCCGTTTTCATTTTTTCTTAATTGGCTTATATCATCAGAATTTCCAATGATGACAGTTTCCACTCCCCTATTAATTGCGTCAAACGCATTATCAATTTTTGGTAAAATACCTGCATAAAGCTTTTTATCTTTTTTAAGCTGATGATAAGTTTTTGTGTTCAATTGTGATATTACGGAAGCATCATCATTTACGTTTTCAAGTACACCATTTTTTTCAAAACAGTAAATTAATTTTACCTGGTAGCATTTTGAAAGAGCTACTGAAAGTGTCGCTGCCATTGTATCTGCATTTGTATTTAATATATGGCCATTGCCATCGTGTGTGAGTGGCGCAAGCACCGGAACGAGCCCGCCATCTAAAAATATTTGCCACATACGAATATTGATATTATCAGCATTTAAATCACCAACCCATCCGTAATCAATATCTTTTACCGGGCGCTTTATCGCAGGCATCATATTCGCATCGGCGCCGGTAACACCGATTGCGTTACAGTTGATTGACTGCAAAGCGGCTACTATTTTTTTATTTACAAAACCTCCATAGACCATTATTACAAGGTCAATCGTCTCATCATCTGTTATTCTTCGCCCATCAATATATTTTGACTGGATACCCAGTTTGTCGCCGATAGAAGTTGCGATTTTGCCACCACCGTGTACCAATATCTTTTTTGTGTGAATACGTGAAAAATCTTTCAAAAAAGAAATCAACGCTTCTTCATTGTCAATTACATTTCCGCCAATTTTAATGACACACAATTCTTCTTTTTGCAGAGACTGTGGGGGAAATGTTTCTCCAGGTAAATTTTTATCAGTCATGGCATATCTCTTAAGATGCTTGCCAATACTGCCTGTGCAGCCCATACCCTGTTGCCTGCCTGCTCTGTTACAATACTATTTGAACCGTCCAGCACTTCATCGCTTAATTCTACATTTCTGCGCACCGGGAGACAATGCATGATCTTTGCATTATTGGTGGGTAACAATTTTTTATTGGTAAGCATCCAGCCACTTTCTTTTTCTTCCGTTTTTCCATAATCGTTGTAGCTACTCCAGTTTTTTACGTACACGAAGTCAGCATCTCTTAGCGCCTCTGCCTGGTCGTTAGTGATTGTGGCATCTTTAGTGAAATCTTTATCCAAATCGTAACCGTGTGGATGCGCAATGGTAAAATCACATTTTTTCCAGGTATTCATCCATTCGCTGAAGCTATTGGCAACACACTGTGGCAATGGCTTTACATGTGGCGCCCACGTTAAAACAACTTTTGGCTTTTTCTTATTTTTTACAGGCAGATGATCGTTAATAGTAATAATATCAGTGAGGCTTTGCAAAGGATGCACCGTAGCGCTTTCAAGGCTTACAACGGGAATACCAGAATATTTCACAAATTGTTTCATCACATATTCAGCATAATCTTCTTCCCTGTTTTTTAAAGAAGGGAAAGTGCGAAGACCCAATATGTCGAAGTAACGGCCAAGTATAGGGGCAGCATCTTTCACATGCTCAACAGAAGTTCCATTCATAATCGCACCTTCCTGAAACTCAAGAGACCATCCATCCTGCGAAGCATTGAAAACAATCGCTTCCATTCCAAGATTCTGTGCAGCGATCTGGGAACTTAACCTTGTTCGCAGGCTGGGATTCAAAAAAATTAAACCAAGACGTTTGCCTTTTCCAAGGTTTTGCTGTGATAAAGGGTCATTTCTGAAATCAATAGCTGAGCCAACCAGGTTTTCAATATTTCCCGCATCTTTTACGGAAAGAAAGTTTTTCAATATTTCTTTTTACTTAAGGTGTAAATGTATAATTTTTCAGCATAAGCTATGATGAAACAGCTTCAGCACGCTGCATGATAAGAGAGGAAACCTCATCTCTTAAAGCGAATAGAAATTTATCCGCATCATTTTTTGTTAACGCAAGCGAAGGCAAAAGCCTTATTACGTTTGGCTTCGCTTCTCCTGTAAATATTTTGTGTTTTTGTAAAAGATTTTTTTTCAAATCTTTTAATGCTTCAGGAACATCAAAACCTATCATCAATCCTTTGCCACGCACATTTTTTAAATGCTCAATTTTTCTAATCTCTTTCATTAAATAATTCCCGGTCTCTTCAGCATTATGCATCAAATTTTCATTGTCAATAACTTCAAGAACCGCAAGCGCCGCCGAGCAGGCAAGATGGTTGCCCCCAAATGTAGTTCCCAACATAAAATGCTTCGGTTTTATATGCGGTGCAATAGAGATTCCTGCTACAGGAAAACCATTCCCCATTCCTTTGGCCATTGTATAAATATCCGCATCAACACCGGCAAAATCATGAGAATAAAATTTGCCACTTCGGCCATATCCGCATTGAACCGAATCCGCGATAAATACCGAGCCATTTTCATCACAAAGCTTGCGGATGAGTTGCAGGAATGAAGGAGCAGCAACATTGATTCCGCCAACACCCTGTATGCCCTCGACAATTACAGCACACACTTTATCACCCTGCTCATTAAAATAATTTTGCAATGCTTCTTCATCATTGAAAGGAAGAAAAGTCACGTTGTCGGTTTCATTTACAGGGGCGACAATAGCGGGATTATCTGTTATCGCTACCGCTAGGGAAGTACGGCCATGAAAAGCTTTTGAAAAAGAAATAATTTTTTTGCGGCCGTTAAAAAATGAGGCAAGCTTCAAAGCATTCTCATTCGCTTCTGCACCGGAATTACAAAGAAATAACTGGTAGTCATTTTTACCGGAAACTCTACCTAATTTATCAGCAAGTTGTTGTTGAATGGGGATTTTAATAGAATTAGAATAAAATGCAATCTTTTCAAGTTGCTCTTCAATTTTTTGTACCCAATGCGGATGCGTATGCCCAATGCTTATTACCGCGTGGCCCCCATACA
>JBDTMP010000345.1:0-2767 GCA_039934215.1 Ginsengibacter sp. | reverse complement strand
AAGATATGGCGCAGAAGAAAAGATGAAAAAATGTTTTATGAAGTGTGAGAGATTTATTACAACAAAAGAAATTCCGACGAGGAAACCGTGCCTGCTTAATAAATTCAATTATTACAAATAAATTTGATAAACCTTTTTTATGTCAATCAAAGAAATAAAAGAAAAACTTCATTCTTTAATAGAAACAACAGATAATGAAGATCTGCTTAAAAATTTATTGTACGAGACTGAAATCAAATTAGATACTGCAAATGATTTTGAAGAAAGATTATCAAAAGAAGACTATGATGAACTTCTGTCCCTGGTAAATGAGCCGCCCGAAAAAGATACTATTTCATACAATGAATTAAAATCATCATTGAATAAATGGTTTACGAAATAATTTTTAAAAAGAGGTTTCGTAACAAACTTGAAAAAGTATTTTTTTATCTGGAAAATGAATTTGGCTATCTTATAGCAGAGAAGTTTGCCCAAAGCCTGAATGAGAAATTTAATACTCTTCAGGGACAACCTTACATTGGAGTAAAATCCACCGTTTTCTCAAGTGTAAGAAGCATCTCTGCCGGTAAACAAAATAGAATCTATTATAGGATTGAAGGAAATAAAGTTGTTGTACTAAATATGTATGATACGAGGATAAATCCAATTAAAAATAAATTCAAATAGCAGTCATGAAAATGAAATACTTCATAAATCAGAGATAGCAAAAAAAATATCTCGTAAAAATCAGAACAAATGGAAATGCAATGCCCGATGCCTAAGCTTGAGTTTGATATCATCACCCTTGGGCATGGCAGCGGGGGCACGCTCACCAATCAATTGCTGAGTAGCGGTGTTTTTAATATTTTAAGCAATCCTTACCTGGATGAAAAACATGATGGAGCCATTTTTTCTTTGAATGGAAAAATGGCTTTTAGCTCCGATAGTTTTGTGATTTCCCCCGTGTTTTTTCCCGGTGGAAATATTGGCGAACTGGCGATAAACGGAACAGTGAACGACCTTGCTATGTGCGGCGCCATACCGCAATTTCTTTCTCTTTCATTTATTATAGAAGAAGGCCTGACGATGGAAGAATTTTGGAAAATTTTAGTAAGCATTAAAGATGCATGTAATAAAGCAGGTGTGCAGGTTGTAACGGGCGACACAAAAGTTGTGGAGAAAGGCAAGGGCGACAAAATATTTATTAATACATCCGGTGTGGGTTTGTTACATGAAAACGCGGACATAAGTTTCCGGAATGTACAGGTGGGTGATAAAATTATACTCAGCAATAAAATCGCTACACATGGTATTGCTATAATGAGCATAAGGGAAGGCCTGGATTTTGAAACGGATATTGTAAGTGACACAACAAACCTCAATTTCAGCGTAAAAAAATTATTGGATAAATATGGAAAAGATATCCATCTCTTTCGTGATCCTACAAGAGGTGGAGTCGCAACAGTTTTAAATGAAATTGCAAGAGATACCAATTTAGGAATAGAAATTCATCAAAAAGATATTCCTGTTGCTGAGCAGGTATACGGCGCTTGTGAGTTACTAGGGCTTGACCCATTGTATGTAGCTAATGAAGGTGTGTTCATTGCAATTGTGGACGCCAAAATTGCTGCCGATTTATTGCAATCTTTAAAGCAGGACGAAAACGGAACCCACGCTGCCTGCTTTGGTGAGGTCACGGAACTGCATCCGGGCCAGGTAATTTTAAATAGTAATATTGGCGGCAGGCGTGTGGTAAATATGTTGGTAGGAGAGCAGCTTCCGCGAATTTGTTAGAACCATAATTTATGAATTCATTTCCACTTTTACTAACAATTTATGCAGGGTTTGCCCATGCCTTCGAGGCCGATCATTTATTGGCGGTAAGCAATATCGTATCCCGAAGGAATAATATAAAGCTATCATTAAAGGATGGAGTTTTTTGGGGACTTGGACATACTTCCACTATTTTGTTAATAGGCATTTTCGTTTTATTATTCAGAATAAATATTTCTTTACAATACTTCCATTACCTGGAGGCTCTCGTAGGCCTTATGTTGATTGTGTTGGGTGTTTATCGCCTGAAAAAATTATTTCGCCTGAAAAAGATTGTCATACACGCCCACCCGCATGACCATGAAGATTCACAGCACCATAAGCACCTTCATGTACATGTTGGCAACGTATCAAAACACAGTCACCCTCATTCATTAGCATATGGAGTTGGCCTTGTGCATGGGCTGGCCGGAAGCGGTGCACTTATAGTAAT
The DNA here is from genome assembly GCA_039934215.1 of Ginsengibacter sp. GTDB lineage: Bacteria > Bacteroidota > Bacteroidia > Chitinophagales > Chitinophagaceae > Ginsengibacter. The sequence goes on along the minus strand of JBDTMP010000345.1, from coordinate 522 downwards.
GGTTATGATACAAATAAAAGAACCAATCAACGGGCTTTTTTACCTGTTGATTTTTGGATTTGGATCGGTTGCCGGTATGCTGGCTGCAGCCGGGTTATTCAGTATATCTTTTTCAAAAAGAATTATGAAAGCTCAATATTTACAGGCAACCTTAATTATTATTTCAGCGTTACTATGTGTGGGATATGGTGGACTGGTCATTTACAAAAATCTTTTTTTATAATAAATATGGGCACAATCCTGAACCATTATTTCTTAGCCATGAAGCAGCATTTTCAAAAGATAAAGGCTCTATATCTCGGTGTTTACATAAAATGTATTAAATGTTGTCGGTTAAATTGAATTACAACTTTTTTGATCATTCACGTTTATTTTGAAGAGAAGAAACTAAGTAATATTTCGACAAATTGATATTTATTTAACATTTGTGTGTAAATTACACGTTAAAGAATTATTAACAAACACAAAAATTTACGAAAGCTTATGAGACAAAAACTACTGCTCAGTATGGTTTTTATGTGC
>JBDTMP010000344.1:0-3641 GCA_039934215.1 Ginsengibacter sp. | reverse complement strand
CCCGCTATTGATAAAACTTATATCAGATACATAAAAATATTGTGCGGCAAGAGGGTTTTTATCAAGGCTGAAATTTGCATCTTCGCTGCCAAGTAATGCATATTCGCCAACCGGCAATGCGTCAATTTTTACTTCGGTTGAGTGTGAAAGGTAATCATCCGCCACAGGCAAATCCTGTCTCCAGTTTTTTAAACTTTTAATAGTAGTTAATGTCTGAAAAACCTGGTCGTTATTATAATTCTTAGTAATCTCTTTTTTTAACTGCGGAGTTAATTCAATTAAACGGAAATAAACAGTCTTGAAATTTTTATAAGTAACCAATGTTCTGAAAGGAAGGCCCGGAACATTTACTTTTTCCGTCGTTAAATTTATTTGCGGATGAAGAATTTGGTTGAGCAGGTTTTTTGCATTAATGCCTCCTTCGCTTGAAGGGAATTTTTTTATAATCGCATCAAGCATTTCCTTTGCTTGCTTTACAGTATATACTAAGGTTGAATCCTGTTGCTGTGCCGACTGGGATGCCTTATTATAAATCTCCTGGGCAATCATAAATGATGCTTGCGCTGATGCCGGATTAGTGCTAAATTTTTCTCTAATATTTTTTAATGCGCTAATAAACAGTTCTTGTTTGTTTTCCATTACACCGTATTGGTTCACAAAGTTAATACGCTCAATATCTGCATCAATTAGTGCATCAGTTTTAGTATCGTTTGCGTGAAATGATAAAAGATCCTGGAAAATCAATAACGCTTTTTGGTGCAGCGAACCTGTGTCTTTTGCAGAGAATTTGTGTTTTATAAATTCATTTGCGGTGGCAAATGCTTCTTTGTGATTTATTTCAAAAGCATAAGCAGGCCTTGTAATATCCCGCTCGTCGCTTTTAAAATAATCTAAAGCTCTGTGCGCCAATAAATCGTATAGAGTTGGCCGTAAGTAACGCACATTACCTTTCATAATTAGGGCATCGAAAGGTTCGAGCTTTGTTTGTTGTAAAAGCTTTTGTTTATCTATTGAAGCCAGGTACAAGTCGCCGATTTTTTTATGAAGGTCAGCAGCAGTCCATGTATTTATATCTTTTTTATCGAAATTAATAGTATTGGTCCGCTGATAAAGTTGATAACGATTTTGTTGAAAATAATTCCAATACATCTGCGCAGCTATGCTTTGCAGAATGGATTTCGCAGATTCTTTTGCGGTGGATATTTCCTGTTCTACTGTGTCAATACTTTTTACAGAAGCATCTTCCTGTATATTTTGATTAAGCGTTATTTTATACAACAAAGATTTTATGATCTGCGGATCATTACTGCTCTTCTTAGCCGATGCATAAATTTTATCAACTTCTGTAAGCGCTGATTTTGTCAATCCTTTATTTACCAGGTCATCAATTTTTTTCCACTGAGCGCTATAATCATTCTTTGCTTTTTGCGCATGCAAAGAAGAAAAGCAAAAGATGGCTATAACAACAAAAAGAATTCGTACCGGCAGAAAGTATTTGAGATTCATGTATTTGAATTTGTTTAAAGATAGAAAACTAGGCTAACGAGTTGTATTGATGAATTATAGTTTATACAACAGGGATGCAATCACAACAGTTAATGCATAAAATATCGAAATAAATATTTTATTTATGATTTTGTAAACAAGGAATTATACGTGGCAAATTGATTCTAAAATTATCTGGGCAGCATCCGGGAAAATGGCCGATCGTAGTATAAAATTATGCATTCAGGATGTTTAATCATTTCAGATTATGATATACTTTTTGTACATCATCATCCTGCTCAAGGTGGTCAACAAGCTTTAAGACTTCATCAGCCTGGTCTTCGGGCAGTTCAACAGTATTTGTTGGAATTCGTGTAAGCTCTGCAGTTATAACGTCAGTACCTTTATCTTCCAGCGCTTTACTCATGTGCCCAAATTCATTAAACGGGGTGCGGATAACTATATTCCCTTCGCTATCCTCGCCAATTTCCTCCAGGCCATAATCAATAAGCTCCAGTTCCAGCTCTTCAATATCAAGGTTACTATTTTTTATTTTGAATTCACCCACATGGTTAAAAGTAAAAGCAACACTTCCGCTGGTGCCAAGCGAACCATTCGCTTTATTAAAATGCATACGCACATTGGCAACTGTCCTTGTAGGATTATCGGTTGCAGTTTCTACAAGCAATGCTATACCATGCGGTGCGTACCCTTCATAAAGCATTTCATGATAATCGGTTTTATCCTTTCCCATTGCACGTTTTATCGCAGCATCCACACGGTCTTTCGGCATATTGACCGCTTTTGCATTTATTATACAACGGCGCAGAGCAGAGTTATTATTAGGGTCAGGGCCACCCTGTTTTACGGCAATATCTATTTCTTTACCAATACGTGTAAATTGTTTGGCCATCTTATCCCACCGGGCAAACATGGTTGATTTTCTTACTTCAAATATTCTTCCCATCCTGGTTTATTAATTTATTAGGTTAATTGGCCAATCGTCAATAAGTCAATTTTTAATTTTCTCCAAAGGAGTCATTTGACCTTTTTCAATGCTCATTTCCGCAAATCTAAAATCTTAATTCTAAACCCCGAAAACTAAAATCATCGCTTACTTTTGCGGCATGCCAAAAAATTATAGCTACAATGCCTTGTATTCTTTTGCTCAAAAAATATTTTTAAAAATCGGGTGTTCGGAAAGTGATGCTAATACAGCGGCTTCAACTCTATTATCAGCGGACCTGCGGGGAGTGGATAGTCATGGTGTGGCAAGGCTCTCAGGCTATGTGAGACTATGGGAAGCAAAGAGAATAAATGCAAACCCCAGTATTAAAATTGTACATGAAACATTGTCAACAGCAGTAGTAGATGGGGATAAAGGCCTGGGGCTGGTCGTTGCTCCTTTCGCTATGCAAGTTGCCATTGACAAAGCGAAGGAGGCGGGTACGGGATGGGTGAGTGTAAAAAACAGTAATCATTTTGGAATAGCAGGAGTTCATGCAATGATGGCGCTTAAATATGATATGACGGGAATTGCCATGACGAACGCATCGGCCCTTGTCGCCCCGACTTTTTCAGTCGAAAGATTATTAGGAACTAACCCAATAGCAGTTGCAATACCAGCAGGAAACGAGCAACCTTTTGTTGCGGATTTTGCAACCACAACAGCATCAAACGGTAAATTGGAAATCCTGCAGCGCAAAAATAAAAACGCCACTAACGGCTGGGTGCAAACGAAAACGGGCAGGCCGTCCATTAATGCAAATGAACTTAAGGAAGGAGGTTCCTTATTGCCACTGGGAGGTGACAGAGAACATGGAAGCCATAAGGGATATGCATTGGGATCAATCGTCGATATCTTTTCAGCGATCTTTAGCGGTGCGAACTATGGGCCCTGGGTTCCGCCTTTTCCCGCTTACGTGCCCATGCCTGAAAATATGCCTGGTGACGGCATCGGGCATTTTTTTGGAGCTATGAGAATTGATGCCTTCCGGCCCGCTGACGAATTTAAATTTCACATGGATAAATGGATCGCAAGATTTAAAAACTCGATACCTGTTGAAGGACAGGAACGTGTGTACGTTCCGGGCGAACCGGAAACAGAATTTGAAAAACAACATATGAAAAATGGAATCCCATTATTACAACAAGTT
>JBDTMP010000343.1:0-7443 GCA_039934215.1 Ginsengibacter sp. | reverse complement strand
TTCTAAACTAACTGGATTTCTTACATCCTTAAATTATTCAAAATCTTTTCCTGCACTGCCTTCATTTCTTTTTCAGAAAGCTTTAATTTCCTTCTCGTGAAATTAAGATCATCCGCATCGTTGAGAGGTATAAGATGCATGTGGGCATGAGGAACTTCGATGCCTACAACACTTACTCCGCAACGATTGCAATCAAACGATTTTTCAATAGCTCTTGCTATGGGTTTTGCAAATAAAAATATCTCGCTAAGATAATCATCGGGAACATCAAAAAATTTATCAATCTCCAGTTTAGGTATTACGAGTGTGTGCCCATGCACAAGAGGATTGATATCAAGAAAAGCGAAAAATTTTTCGTTTTCCGCGATCTTATAAGAAGGAATTTGCCCGGCGATTATTTTTGAAAAAATAGTCATTGAATAATTTATTTAATGAAACTAAATATTCCACAATGACATAAAAACATTTAAGAAATACACTTTGCGGCCTTCGTGTTTTTGTGGAATTTTGAACAACTTATTCTATGCCGTTATATTTTCAATCTTAAATTTTATCATTCCGGCCGGCACTTTTATTTCCGCGATCTCACCCACAGCTTTTCCCAACAATCCATTTCCAATAGGAGAGGCCGCTGATATTTTTTGCAGTTTAAGATCTGCTTCTTTTTCTGAAACGATCTGGTAAGTAACCTGTTTTTTTGTAGCAAGATTGGTGAGGGTAACCCTGGTAAGAATCGAAACCTTGGAGGTGTCTATAGCATCTTCATCAACAATGCGTGCAGTAGCAATTATCCCTTCCAGTTGCTTTATTTTAGCTTCCAGTAAACCCTGTGCTTCTTTAGCAGCATCGTATTCCGCATTTTCTTTAAGATCTCCCTTTTCACGGGCCTCGCCTATAGCCCTGGACGCCGCGGGCCTTTCAACACCTTTCATGTGCTGAAGCTCTGTTTTCATTTGCTCAAACGTCTCTTTTTTTACATAATTGATCTGGGTCATAACCTCATATTTAAGAGTGATATTTTTTCTTAGGGTAAATAAAAAAAATACAACGCCTCTTTTTTACAAAGGCGTTGTATACATACAAATATAAATAAATTTTGAAAAATTTTATTCCAACTGTAATTTTTTAAACAAAACTTTCGCCATTTTATACGAAGCCTCAGCGGTATAGCCTGCAATGTGCGGCGTTATGATAACATTAGGCTGGGCAAGTAACCAGTTTAACCGGTGGTTTTCATCTTTATTGTATGTCTCTAGTTTTTCGTTTTCCAAAACATCCAAACCGGCGCCCGCGATCTTTTTATTTTTTAATGCGCTTATTAATGCAGCAGTATCAGTAACCTTTCCCCTGCAGCTTGATATGAAAAAAGGTGAACGCTCCAATGAGTTAAAAAATTTTTCATTGGCCATATACTCCGTTTCTTTTGTAAGGGGAACATGCAGGCTTATTACATCCGCATACCGGCAAACCTGTTCAAAATTTGCTTCTTTGATATAGCCGCCGCCAAATCCATAATTATATTTATCGTAGGCCAATACAGTAAGGTCAAATGATGAAAGGAGTTTCGCAAAGGCTGAGCCGGTGTTTCCAAAGCCAATAATTCCAACTGTTTTTTCGCTAAGCTCAGTACCGCGATTGGCGTCTCTTATCCACTTTTTATCTTTAATTTCCTCGTAGCTCGAGCTTATTTTATTGGTAAGATTTAACAGCAAGCCAAGCACGTGTTCGCCCACGGCATTGCGGTTTCCTTCGGGGCTGCTCACACATTTAATGCCTTTTGAATTTGCATATTCCACATCCACCAATTCCATTCCGCTTCCCAATCTGCCAATCCACTTCAACCTCGTGGCTTTATCAATAAGCGGCTTGTCTATTTGCAGCCTGCTTGTGATAATGATGCCTTCAGCCTGGCTTATAATAACACCTAATTCCTCGTAGCCAATGTTTTCTGAATGAAGTATTGAAAAGCCCTTTTGCTGCAAGGCATCAATTAAATAATTGTGGACTTTGGACGTTATGATTACCTGGCTTTTCAAATTTCGCTATTTAATTATTCTGATGCTATCATGCTTATTTCAACATTCACATTTTTTGGCAGTCCTTTAACGGCGATAGTTTCCCTTGCCGGGTAATCTGCATCAAAAAATTTACCATAAACTTCATTCACACTTGCAAATAATTCCATGTCGCTTAAAAAAATCGTTGTTTTTACCACGTTTGAAAAACCAAGTCCAGCGCTTTCAAGTATTCCTTTTAGGTTATTCATTACCTGTTCGGTTTCTTCGGCTATAGTTGCAGTTACAAGCTCCGATGTAAGCGGGTTTAATGCTATCTGTCCTGAAATAAATAACAAGCCGCCAGCCTTTATCGCCTGGCTATAGGGACCGATAGGAGCGGGTGCATTTGATGTATTAATTATTTGCTTATCCATGTAAATGATATTATTAACGGGCGATAAAATTGCAAAACTTTCCATCAACGAACAAACCTATTTTTACAAAAAAAACAATATGAGGATTGCCATCCTTGCAACAGACGAGCAAAAGCAGGAGATTATGACGGGCAAAAATGCAGGTAGTAACAAAGAACTAATTTTTTTAAAAAATATTTCTGATGTAAAAAGCGATACAGAATTTGATGCCTTTTTTTTATTAACTGACGACTTCCCTGGAATGACATTCGAATACCTGTCAGGCAAACCGGTCATTATTAATTCGGTGATAAATACTTTGCAGTCAGCAAAATTGCCTGCTAATTTTAGTAGAATCAATGGCTGGCCGGGATTTTTAGAGCGGCCATTATGGGAGATCGCATCGCATAACAAAACTATCACTGAACCTGTTTTTAAATCCGCCGGATGGGATATATTATTTGTGAAAGATGAACCGGGGTTTATAGCTGCCCGGGTATTAAGCATGATCATAAATGAAGCTTATTTTGCCCTTGGGGAAAAACTTAGTACCAGGCATGAAATAGATCTCGCTATGCGATCAGGTACAAATTATCCCTTTGGGCCATTTGAATGGCAGGAAAAGATTGGAATACAAAATATTTATATGCTTTTAAAAAAGCTATCTGAAACTGATAAACGTTATTTAATTGCACCATTATTAGAAGAAGAATTTAGGAAACTTATTTCATCTCAGCCAAAATGACTCCATATATTTTGAACATTCATACGGCGACGGAAACCGCAATTATCAATTTATCTAAAGGTCCGTATACACTTCAAACTATCGTCAATCCAGATACAAAGCAACATGCGGCATTTTTACATACTGCAGTCGATAGCATTCTAAAAACGGAAGGTATTACAATGAAAGATTTAAAAGCCGTTAGTGTTACATCAGGCCCGGGTTCTTATACCGGCATAAGAGTGGGGCTTGCCGCTGCAAAAGGGTTTTGTTATGCGTTAAAAATTCCGCTTATCACCTATAATTCGCTTGAGCTAACGGCACTTTCAACTATCAGGTTTGTACAGGACAAGGATGCGTTGTATTGCCCCATGATAGACGCCAGGCGCATGGAAGTTTATACAGGAGTTTACAAGTTTAATATGGAAGAAGTAGCGCCGCCTTCTGCCAAAATTCTTGAGGAAAATTCCTTCCGGGATTATTTGGAAGCTTCTAAAATAATATTTTCCGGCAGTGGAATTAAAAAATTTCAACAGCTCTCAAAAATCGATGATACCCACTGCTTTTGCGACGTTGAAATATCAACAGAAGCTATGACCATGCTTTCATGGGAACATCATAAAAAATCAGGGTTTGAAAACATATCTTTCGCGGAGCCATTATATCTCAAAGAATTTTATACTACTTTAAAAAAAATATAATTCAAATTTTAACTTGCACAAAAATTAATTTAAGTTTTCGATATGTATCTTTGTACTTGTTCAAAATAATACAAATTACTTAAATCTTATACGTTATGACCTTTGCCGAGCCATTACATCAAATTGCACAAGAGCAAGGCGCATTAAATGCAGATTTACTTGATATTGATTATCATAATATTAAAAAAGCCGCGTTAGTATTGAGATCGCTCAATCACAAATTACGCCAGCAAATAATTAAAACAATTTTTGAAAGTCAAAGGCTTACTGTAACTGAGCTTTATATAAAATTAAGGCTTGAGCAGTCCGTGGCTTCCCAGCATCTTGCTATATTAAGAAAGGCAGGGATTGTAAAGACAGAGCGTGATGGAAAATTTATTTTCTATTCGATCAATCCTGCACGTATTGAATCGATCAATGATTTCGTAAAAAAACTTATCGGATAATATATTGTTGCTAATCGCCTCTCTCAAGTGTTATTATTCCTATCATTTTACCTTTGAAGGCCAATACTGAAAGTACCACCCGAATTTATTAATGATATATCAGCAAAACGTCTTGATTAAATTTTTATATGTTTATACAGCAACTTTATACCGGTTGTCTTAGTGAGGCAGCCTATTTTGTGGAAAGCAATGGTGAGGCCATTATCATAGATCCTTTAAGGGATACCGATGAATATTTGAAACTTTCTAAAGAACATAATGCTCCAATAAAATATATTTTCGAAACTCACTTTCATGCAGATTTTGTCAGCGGGCATTTAGATCTCGCCAGGGAAACCGGAGCAACCATAGTTTACGGTCCGAATACTGAAACAAATTTTCCGTTTCATCTTGCGAAGGATGGAGAAATATTTAAAATCGGAAATATAACGCTGCAGGCTATTCACACACCGGGCCACACAATTGAATCAACATGTTATCTTTTAAATGATGAAACCAATAAACCTTACTGTCTCTTCTCAGGGGACACCTTGTTTGTAGGAGATGTCGGCCGACCCGACCTTAGCAGCGGTAATATGACGAGAGAAGAGCTTGCATCAATCATGTATGATACTGTTCAAAATAAATTAATGCCATTGCCGGATGATGTAATTGTATATCCTGCACACGGGGCGGGAAGCAGTTGTGGCAAAAATATTGGCAGCGAAACTTCAAGTACCATCGGAATTCAAAAGATGACTAATTATGCCTTGCAACCGCAGAGCAGGGAAGAATTTATAAAGGCAGTTATCACAGGGTTAAACGAGGCTCCTCCCTATTTTTCGATAAATGCGAAAATTAATAAAGAAGGCTATTACAGCCTTGAAGAAGTAAAAAAGAAAGGGCTTTCTCCATTAAGCTTAACGGAGTTTAAGGATAAAATTAGGGAGGATGTAATAATTCTTGATACAAGAAATTCTTCGCATTTTAAAGAAGCATTTATCCCCGGCTCTATATTTATCGGGCTTGAAGGACGCTTTGCAGAATGGGCCGGAAGCCTTTTGCCGTTTCACCAACGAATGATTTTAATTACAGAACCCCGCATGGAAGAAGAGACAATCATAAGGCTAGCCCGTGTTGGATTCGATAATGTGGAAGGTTATCTTCAAGGAGGCTTTGAAACGTGGAGGAATGCGGGAGAAAAGACAGATATGATCATTGATGTAGATGCAGATGAATTGGCTATGGATTTGCCTTTTGATGAGAATTTAATAGTTCTTGATGTGCGTAAATCAAATGAATTTGCAGAAGGGCACGTAAAAGGATCAAAAAACTTAAATCTTGCAGACATGAATGATCTCGCATTAATAGCACAGCTCGAAGAAGATCAAAATCTATACGTTCATTGTGCAGGCGGATACCGCAGCCTGATCGCCTGCTCGCTCTTAAAAAAACAGGGTTACCATAACCTGCGTAATGTAAATGGCGGCTGGACAAAAATAAAGGAGCAGAAAAATATTAAAACTGAAAAGGAAGCGAGCGTATTGAATTAAATGTTTTTACAAAACAATATTTTGCACAAGTTCATCTTTGGAAGGATAATCGGTATTGAAGTGAAGTCCCCTGCTTTCGTGACGTAATTGAGCTTCCTTTACAATTAAATAGCCCACTGTTATAAGATTTCTTAGCTCGCATAGCTGCGGAGATACAAAAGTTGTTTGATACAATTGATCCGTTTCTTCATGAAGGAGGTCAAGCCTTTTCATAGCTCTTTGCAGCCTTACATTGGTACGCACGATCCCAACATAATCGGTCATTAATAATTGAAGCTCCTTTAGACTCTGCGTGATGAGAATCATTTCTTTTGGTGCAGTAGTTCCCCGGGCATTCCAGTCAGGGACGTTATCATTAAATTCAAGCAAATTGATTTTATTAATAGCATCAAGATAACACCTGTGCGCAAAAACCATCGCCTCTAAAAGTGAATTACTGGCAAGCCTGTTGGCACCGTGTAGCCCGGTGCTTGCACATTCACCACAGGCATATAAGTTCTTTATTGATGAACGTCCCCACTCATCAGTTTTTATTCCACCACAACTGTAGTGGGCCGCGGGGGCTACAGGTATATATTGTACGGAAACGTCAATGCCTATTGATCTGCATTTCTCTGTGATATTTGGAAAGTGGTGAAGAAATTTTTCCATGTCCATTTTGGTACAATCCAGGTACACATTCTCAGTTCCATTAATTTTCATTTCATTATCAATTGCCCTTGCAACTATATCACGCGGGGCAAGATCTTTTCGTTCGTCATACTTTTCCATAAAAGCATCACCTTTATGGTTTCTTAAAATGGCGCCATCGCCCCTTACGGCTTCTGTAATTAAAAATGCCTGGCCGCTAACCCCAGCCTCATATAATGCCGTAGGATGAAACTGGATAAATTCCATATTTTCTATCCGGCCTTTTGCCCTGTACATCATGGCAACACCATCGCCCGTGGCTATGGCCGGATTGGTGGTTGTACGATAAACCTGCCCGTTGCCACCTGTTGCAAGCAACGTAATTTTAGAATGAATTTTTTCAATTTTATTAGAAACCATATTAAGAACGTACACGCCAAAACATTCAATATCCGGAGTTGATTTGGTAACGAGATATCCAAGATGATGCTGGGTAATAATGTCGATGACGAAGCAGTGACTTATCAGCTTTATATTAGGCTTGCCGGCAATTGCTGCAAGTAGTGTGTCTTCCATTTCTTTGCCGGTAACATCTTTATGATGAAGAATGCGAAACTCACTATGCCCGCCTTCTTTTCCCAGCGCATATTCTCCGGAATGTTCTTTATCAAAATGAGCGCCCCAGCTAATGATCTCTTTAATTCTTTCCACTCCTTCTGTTACCACTATCTCAACTATTTTAGGATCGCACAATCCGTCACCTGCTATAAGTGTATCCTCAATATGTTTTGCAAAACTATCGTTATCAAAATCAGTAACCCCCGCAACACCGCCCTGGGCATATTTGGTATTAGTTTCATCACTTACCGTTTTGGTAAGAATCGTTATAATTTTATCCGGGCAGTCCTGCGCAACTTTCAATGCATACGTGAGTCCTGCAATGCCGCTGCCTATTACTAAAAAATCTGTCTTCATTACTTTAATAATTTTTTTTCGAAAT
>JBDTMP010000342.1:0-11760 GCA_039934215.1 Ginsengibacter sp. | reverse complement strand
ATTTTCTCTTCTTAAGGCAGCGAGCTCGATTAAAATACTGTGTGCAATGTCAAGTGCAAGCGGCATATAGTTGTCCGTTTCATTGGTTGCATAGCCAAACATCATTCCCTGGTCACCTGCTCCCTGTTCTTCCTTCGTTTTCCGGTCAACACCCTGGTTTATATCTGCCGATTGCTCATGTATCGCCGAAAAGATACCACATGAATTTGCTTCAAACATGTATTCACTCTTTGTATATCCTATTTTCCTGATAACATCGCGGGCTATCTCCTGTACGTCAAGGTATGCTTTGGATTTTACCTCGCCGGCAAGAACTACCTGCCCTGTTGTTACAAGCGTTTCACAGGCTACTTTACTTTGCGGATCGAAAGCAAGAAAATTATCAATAAGGGCATCGCTAATCTGGTCAGCAACTTTATCAGGATGTCCCTCGCTCACTGATTCGGATGTAAATAAATAGGGCATGTTTATTTTATTTTTTGAGTCGCAAAATTATGGTTTCGGCCTGATTGAACAAAATGCAATTTTGCAAGGTTAACGGATATACCTGGAAAAGGAGTTTTAAAGAATAGAATATACAATATGTAACCGAATCTTTTGCGGTGAACTGTTATTAGTGCCGTACAACTTTACCCTTCCCTCAGCGATATTGTTTAGCGTAAAATTGAAAAACGAAACAGGCTGGCCACACCTGTCAATATAAGCCGATGGATTAACGATGTTGTAGGGAGCTCTTAATCGTAAAACCGCGCTATTGCTACCTTTAGTTACAATAGTCTGCACATACCTGGATATATTAAAAACATACTTATTTATTGGATTACCCTGGAAATCTTTTGCTGACGTGCGGAGGCCACCAAAGCTGCTAAAATTAGGTTGTTGATTGAAAGTAGTAAAATCGCAGGGAATAGGAATATACCTGCCATTTGTAGATGTATCTTTTGTATCTAAGTACAGAATTTGTGGTGGAGTCAAATAATCGTCTGGAGATGGAGAAGCAACATATACCTGCTCCGCAATAAGTTCCGCACGGTGAATAACCCTGTTAGATAATCCTGCAAGGGCCGGCATTGTAAGGTCTGCATAACTTCCGGGCGATGTTTGAATATAAATAAAATCGTTACCCAATGGCGGATGCGATATATTATTAGTAATCTCGGATAAACCCCTTTCCCTGACTATTGAATTTGACTGTCCCGAAAATTGAGTAAAAGGAAAATCATAAACTAATGTATCGTTCTTGCCAGCCTTAATAGACGTTGCATAGATGGAAAATCTTGAAGATACATCGGTGATATCAAAATAACTAAGAGCATTTCCGCCCAAAGCCTGGTCGGCAACTATGGCAAATCCTTTTAAATATTCTTTAAATGCGGAATCACTTTTTAATACGGCAGTATCAAGAAGCCCACGTACAAAGGCTGTATCGATCGGGATACGCAATTGATTATTTGCATCCTCACGCACACTATGAATTGAATCATCAAGGTCTTTTGGAAAATACATTTTTTCGCCAAGCAAATTAAAATTATCGTATGGCAAAATGCTACATGAAGTATATGTCGAATCAAGAATGAACGGATTCGTTAATTTATAAACCTGCACTTTTTGAGGCAATGTGCTATCGCCATAAGTATGGGAATAATGCAGTACTAAAAATGCGGAGTCGAGGCGCAAAGAATCAGGGAAAGTAAAAGGGAACGCCTGTGGTTTAAATTCAGCATAAATATTGGCGAAAGTTTTACCGAAATATGGGTCATTGTTAATTATGCCTAATGCATGTAGATCGGTGGCGCGCATTGAATCACATTCGGAAGAAACGGTATCGAAATTATTGACAATTACGTCAATGGTAGTATCAAAAGTGTTTATATTATCTACGACGGGAATAAGACCCTGCCCAAGTTCTGTAGTATCTATTTTTGTGCAACTCCAATTTAAAAAAAATAAAACAAATATTGCTGGCAGTGCGGTTTTAAATCGGCATTTCAACACGTAAAAAGATTAGATTGTAATAATAAAAGTATGGGAATAATTTATCTGTCCGCAAGGTCGGCATACAATTGTAAATAGTCTGTTAAATCTGAATCGGCATTGTATTTTAAAACTTTTTTACCTCTGACCTTGGTAAATTCTTCTGCAAGTTTTTTATCCACTTTTTCAGCGCCGAAAGTTATTGCATCCGCATAGGTTGCGCCACCACGAAACATCGCAACGTTATTGCCTTCTTTGAAAGGTTCAAAATCTTTTTCTTTTATATTGGAATTAATGGTCGCAAGCTTTATGAAATCGGGACCCACTTTTTCTTTAAATGTATTTTGCCCGATGGTATAAACGATTTTACAATTACTGAATACAGGTTCTTTTTTATAAGCAGTTTTTATATACATGGGAATAAGCCCTGTCATCCATCCGCTGCAGTGAATAATATCAGGGGGCCATCCAAATTTTTTTACAGTTTCTAAAGCTCCTTTACAAAACAAAACAGTTCTTATCACATTGTCTGAAAACCATTTTTCATTCTCATCGTGAAACAATGTTTTTCTTTTAAAAAGGTCTTCATTGTCCAGGAAATAAATCTGTAGCCTCGCATTTGGCAAAGAAGCAACTTTAATTACCAGGGGATAATCGTCTCCATCTATTGAAACATTAATTCCGGAAAGTCTTACAACTTCATGCAACCTGTGTCTGCGTTCATTTATTATACCAAAACGGGGCATTATGCACCGTACTTCCATCCCACTTTCATTAGATTTAACCGCAAGCCTGTTCACGATTTCTGCAAATTCAGTCATTTCGAGGTAAGGAGACATTTCGTTTGCAATAAATAAAATTCTTTTCTTTGTTGACATTTGCGAAGAGTTAAATTAGCTGTATCAGTTTTTTTTAACAGGCGGCGAAGTTACAATTATTTTTTGTTTAATCACGCTGAACACAATGTTGAGCCATATTTGCAAGCAACATGATATTATTTAAGCACTCTAAAGATTTACGGTCTTATCTTAAAAAAATTAAGAGAAACGATCTACGTGTCGGTTTTGTTCCAACCATGGGCGCTTTACATCAGGGGCATATTTCACTTATTGATAAAAGTAAAAACGAAACGGATATTACCGTTTGCAGTATCTATGTAAATCCTGTTCAATTCAATAATCCGGAGGATTTTAAAAATTACCCCGTAACAATTGAAGCAGACATCCTGATGCTGGAAAAAAGCCGCTGTGATATCTTATTCATTCCGGCCGGGAAAGAAATTTACCCTGATGAAGATGCAAAAAAGAAACATTTTGAAATTGGTTATCTTGAAACCATACTGGAAGGAAAATACAGGCCGGGCCATTTCCAGGGTGTGTGCGTGGTTATGGAAAAGTTGCTAAATATTGTTGAACCTACACATTTATTCCTTGGGCAAAAGGATTTTCAGCAAAGCCTTATTATAAAAAAGCTTGTGGATTTATTGAAGAAAGATCTGGAAATAATAATCGTTCCTACCTTGCGTGAAGAAAGCGGGCTTGCAATGAGCAGCCGGAACTTACGATTGACCCACGCGGAGAAAAATATCGCCGCAGAATTATACAAGGCACTTGTACAAATAAAGAAAGATCTTGCTCCGGGGAAAATTCCGGTATTGAAAAAAGAAGCTATTTCAAAACTTGAAGATTTGGGTTTTAAAATTGATTACCTGGAGATCGCGAATACCGGAAATCTTAAAATTGTAAAAGACTTTACTTCCGGTAAAGACCTTATTATTTTAATCGCGGCTTTTTTAAATAATATACGACTGATAGATAACCTCCTCGTAACAGGCTAAATGAAATCTGTTTGCTATCTTGTATCCTTGTATGAATAAAAAGATTTTATCAGTATTAAAATATATATTTTTTCTTGGTATCGGCATTTTTTTGATGTGGTGGCAACTGAGCAAAATGACTCCATTGCAAAGGATACAATTTCGCGATTCCCTGCAAAACGCAAATTATCTCGTACTAATCCCGATTGTAATTATGGCTTTGCTGAGCCATATTAGCAGGGCAATGCGTTGGAAGATTTTAATTGAACCGATGGGATATTATCCGTCCACCGTCAATACATTGTATTCAACGCTATGCGGATATTTTGCCAACACATTTATTCCCCGGGCGGGCGAAGTACTGAGATGTACATTGCTGGGCCGTTACGAAAAAATTCCCGTGACCAAGCTCATTGGAACCATACTCATCGAAAGATTTTTTGACTTGTTTTGCTATTTGATAATTATCCTGTTCTCGATTTTTATTCAACTGGAAACCGTAAGTAATTTTGTAAAGGAAAAAGTTTTAGAAATATCCGCGCAGGAGAATGTAATTCCACTCTGGCTAAAACTGGCGGTTCTTCTTTTATTTATTTATTTAATGATCCGGCTTGCGAAATGGATTTTTAAAAGACACGCTACGCACAGGCATATCATAAGGCTAAAGGGTATCCACATTGGATTAAAGGAAGGATTTTCTTCTATTAAACATTTAAAAAAAAGAAAGTCTTTTGTTTTACATACTATTTTTATTTGGGCTATGTATTTGCTCCAGATTTATGTAGGATTTAATGCACTTTCTGCCACGGAAGGCCTGGGAATACAAGCGGCATTTAGTGTTTTATCTTTAGCAACCCT
This sequence comes from Ginsengibacter sp., assembly GCA_039934215.1. Classification (GTDB taxonomy): domain Bacteria; phylum Bacteroidota; class Bacteroidia; order Chitinophagales; family Chitinophagaceae; genus Ginsengibacter. Next base: position 7,112 of record JBDTMP010000342.1, on the reverse strand, counting down.
GGCGATGATTGTCGCCCCTGGCGGCATAGGCGCTTTCCCGGTGGCTGTTCAGCAGGTGTTGCTCATTTATAAAATTGATAACATTTCTTTTGGCTGGCTTATGTGGGGGACAACAACGGGTATAGTCATCATCGCAGGATTTATAAGTTTTGGATTATTAATTTATAATAACAGGAAGAAAAATGAAACAGGGCAATAAGATTGTTGATAGAATACTTTCTAATGAACAATTAAAAACACAACTCCGCCGCTGGAATCTTTTGAGTAAAACCATTGCTTTTACAAATGGAGTTTTTGATATCTTACATGAAGGGCACATAAAAGTTTTAACGGGGGCGGCTTCTTTTGCAGATGTTCTTATTGTAGGAGTAAATTCCGATGCATCCGTAAAAAGATTAAAAGGCCCTGATCGCCCGGTAAATAACCAGGACTCAAGAGCACTGCTACTTGCATCGTTGTTGATGGTTGATGCCGTAGTTGTCTTTGAAGAGGATACGCCGCTGAACCTTATTATCACTGCAATGCCGCATGTGCTCGTAAAGGGAGGAGATTATAATGTTGATACGATTGTAGGCGCTAAAGAAGTGATTGCAAATAATGGCAAAGTTGTAGTAATTCCGCTTGAAGAAGGATTTTCCACAACGGCAATTATTGAAAAATTGACAAAAATATAGTATTATAACAGCAATGGATAAACGTAAAGTAATTACAAGGGACATAAGTTGGCTTGCTTTCAATGGAAGAGTGCTGCAGGAAGCCGGAGACGGATCAGTTCCTTTAAAGGAACGGATCAAATTCCTGGGAATATTTTCAAGTAATCTTGATGAATTTTTCAGGGTAAGAGTCGCAACGCTGAGGCGTATGATTGAATTTGGGAATAAGGTTAATATTAAGGCTAATATGCATCTTGAACAAACACCCGAAAAAATTCTGGAAGAAATAAATCTTAAAGTAACCATCCAACAAAATCAATTTAACCGCACCTGGACAAATATATTATCGGAATTAAAAGAACAAAAGATTTTTCTTGTTAACGAGAAGCAGTTAAACCGGGAACAGCAGAAATTTATTCTCGCTTATTTCAACGAGTCGGTAAGAAGTAATATAGTGCCGCTGATGATTGAAAGCATCCAGGCTTTTCCAACTCTTAATGACAAATCTATTTACCTGGCATGCAAACTTTCTAAAAAAGATGCCACTGTTAATGATAACCCCGGGCAGGATATTTTTCCACAAAAATTTGCTTTGGTGTCTGTCCCTTCACGTCTTCCCCGTTTTATCACGCTGCCCTCAACCGAACAAGGCAGTTATATTATTTTACTTGAAGATATCATTCGCTTTTGCCTGCCAAATATTTTTTCATATTTTGGCTATGATGCTTTTTCTTCCAACATCATAAAAGTTACAAGGGATGCGGAGATCGATATTGATAATGATGTATCTACTTCTTTTATTCAAAAAATAGAAAAGGGTTTAAAAAACAGGAAGAAGGGTAAGCCCGTCCGGTTTGTATTTGATAAGGATATTGACAGCGGCCTTCTCAATTATCTTATCAAAAGACTTGGCTTATCGGATAAGGATAATATTCAGTCAGGCTCACGCATTCATAATTTTAAAGATTTTATCAATTTTCCTGAAGGAGTATTCCAGGTAAAAAATCCAAGAAAAAAACCTTTTATTCATCCACTGTTACAAAATGCGAATAGTGTTACAAATGTCGTTTTACAAAGAGATGTGCTCCTCAATTTTCCCTATCATTCTTTCGATTCACTAATTGATTTGCTAAGGGAAGCTGCGATTGCCCCGGATGTTGTAAGTATAAAAGTAACCTGCTACCGCCTTGCTTCGCGAAGCAACATTATTAATGCTCTCACTAATGCCGTTCGTAATGGCAAAGCTGTAACTGTAATTCTCGAGCTAAATGCCAGGTTTGATGAAGAAGCAAATCTTGAATGGAAAGAAGTGCTGGAAGAAGCCGGCGTAAAGGTTTTCATAGGTGTTCCAAATATGAAAGTGCATGCAAAGCTTTGCCTCATTAAGAAGCGTGAAAATAACCATACTGTTCATTATGGATTTGTAAGCACCGGAAATCTTAACGAAAAAACTGCCAGTCTATATGGAGATCATTGCCTGCTTACGAGCGATCGCCACATAATGGCAGATGTTAACCGGATGTTTAACTACCTGGAAAATCCAAGGCATATACAACAATTAAAAAATTGCAAAAGACTCTTGGTTAGTCCGGTCGCGATGAGAAAACAAATTCATTTTTTTATTGATAAAGAAATTAAAAGCGCAAAGGAAGGAAAATATGCATCGATTACCTTAAAGCTAAATTCATTGAGTGATGAAGAACTAATTTTAAAACTTTATGATGCGGCGAGGGCAGGTGTAAAAATCAAAATGATTGTTCGTGGAATATGCTGCATGTTTACCCAAAACAAAAAATTTAAGAAAAAAGTAAAAGCCGTCAGCATAGTTGATGAATATCTTGAGCATGCGAGGGTCTTCATTTTTCACTATGATGGAAAAGAAAGAGTTTTTATATCATCCGCCGATTGGATGGTTAGGAATTTAGATCACCGTGTAGAAGCAGCTTGCCCCATTGTTGACAAAGAAATACAACAGGAATTAAAAGATATACTCCAGATTCAGTTAAGTGACAATGTAAAAGCCAGGATACTGGACAACGAGCTTTCAAATGAATATGTACAGAATAGCGATGAAAAAAAAGTACGCTCTCAAATTGAAACATACAATTATTTATTAAAGAAAAAATATACACCTATTGAAACTGGCGGCAATTGATATTGGCAGTAATGCAGCGAGACTACTTATTTCTGAAGTAATAATTGATGATAAAAAAAATCAATCATTCAATAAAATTTCTCTTGTAAGAGTGCCGCTCAGACTTGGATTTGACGTATTTGATACCGGTAGAATTTCAGACCAAAAAATCACGTTGCTTTTATTTACCATGAAGGCTTATCTTAATTTGTTGCAGGCCTTTGAAGTAAAACATTTGAAAGCATGCGCTACTTCCGCCATGCGTGATTCAACAAATTCAGCAGATATAATTTCTATGGTAAAAAAAGAAACCGGAATTGAAATAGAAGTGATCTCAGGAAGTGATGAAGCCTCTTTCATTTATGAAAATCATGTGGCGGAAAATCTTGACAAAGAGCATTCTTATCTTTATATTGATGTAGGCGGTGGCAGTACCGAACTTACATTTTTTAGCAACGGTAAACTGGTATTTAAAGATTCTTATAACATTGGTACTATCAGGTTGCTAAAAAATAAAGTTAGCGACGCGGCATGGGATGAAATGAAGGACAATATAAAAAATAAAACCAGCGGGCACAAAGAAGTTACAGCAATAGGCTCCGGTGGAAACATCAATAAAATATATTCACTAAGCAAACGCAAAGACACTGAACCACTTCCACTCGAAATGCTGCGTGATTTTTATAAAGACCTAAGCAATTTAACGCTCGAAGAAAGAATTTCAATGTATAAACTCCGTGAAGACAGGGCCGATGTAATTGTACCGGCATTGCAGATTTATATCAACGTTATGCGATGGGCCGGCGCTACAGGAATTTATGTTCCAAAAATTGGCCTCGCTGATGGGCTTGTGCAGCATTTGTGGGAAGAAGTGAAAAGTAAAGAGGTATGAGGTTGGAGAGTATCAGTATCTTGTCCTTCTTCGGAGAAGGGTTGGGTGAGGGTAATTTTATTTATATTTGCTGTCAGCGATAGCTCAAAAGGATTTGTTTTATTCTAATGCAGAGCCATCTCCACGTCGCTTTTTTCTTACTCTAATAATATTGTCATGTCAGTTACTAAAGAAGTAAAAAAAATTACGACGCATACATTGCAAAAAATGAAAGAGGCAGGGGAAAAAATCTCCATGATAACTGCCTACGATTTTTCATTCGCAAAAATTTTTGATGCTGCGGGAATTGATATAATTCTCGTAGGAGATAGTGCAAGTAACGTGATGGCCGGCCACGAAACCACATTGCCCATCACCCTTGACCAGATGATTTACCACGCATCTGCCGTTGTACGTGGCAGCGACCGTTCGTTAGTAGTTGTTGACCTTCCTTTCGGAAGTTACCAGGGCAATAGCAAGGAAGCACTTATTTCTACTATTAGAATCATGAAAGAAACAGGAGCGCATGCGATAAAACTGGAAGGTGGCGAAGAAGTTATCGAATCAGTGAAGCGGATATTGAGTGCAGGTGTGCCTGTTATGGGGCATCTCGGTCTTACGCCACAATCAATTTATAAATTTGGAACCTACACTGTACGAGCAAAGGAAGAAGTAGAAGCTGAAAAACTAAAAAAAGATGCGATGCTGTTGCAGGAGGCGGGCTGTTTTGGAATTGTACTGGAAAAAATTCCAGCGGTGTTGGCAAAAGACGTTTCGAAACATTTATCGATACCTACGATTGGTATCGGGGCAGGTAATGATTGCGACGGACAGGTTTTAGTTATGCACGATATGCTTGGGATCAACACTGAATTTAAACCAAGATTTTTGCGCCAGTATCTCAACCTTCATGAAGAAATAACAGGCGCCGTTCAAAAATATATTAACGATGTAAAGGCTAAAAATTTTCCGAATGAAAATGAACAGTATTAAAATGATGTATGGTGCACGATGTGAGATGTACGGTGTGACAAACTTATAATTACTTTTCAATAGCCAATACCTAAAATAATTCCAATGCAAAATTTTCTTATCGAATTAAAAATTTCCGAAAACAATAAAGGAGTATCTACCGGAACAAAATGGATTTCCTCCTCAGGAGAAAAAATTATAAGCTCCTCTCCTGTTGATGGAAAAAAAATCGCCACTGTAGATACTTGCGATAAAAAAAGCTTTGAACAGGTAATAGAAACTGCTAAAAATGCATTTAAAGAATGGCGCCTGTGGCCCTCTCCTAAAAGAGGTGAAATAGTAAGGCAGATAGGAAATGAATTGAGAGAAAATAAAATGAATCTTGGAAAACTGGTAAGTTATGAGATGGGGAAAAGCTTACAGGAAGGGTTAGGCGAAGTTCAGGAGATGATTGACATTTGCGATTTTGCCGTAGGGCTTTCGCGACAGTTATATGGGCTTACCATGCATAGCGAAAGGCCTGGTCACAGGATGTACGAACAATACCATCCGCTCGGTATCGTGGGAATTATTTCAGCATTTAATTTTCCTGTGGCTGTATGGAGCTGGAACAGTATGCTGGCAATGGTTTGCGGCGATGTTTGTATATGGAAACCCTCTGAAAAAACAATGCTTTGCGGTATCGCCTGCCAGCAAATCATAGCAAAAGTTTTTAAAGCCAATAAAGTGCCGGAAGGAGTTTGCAGCCTTGTTGCAGGCGGCAGGGAAACCGGGCAATGGCTCTGCGAAGACGTGAATGTATCATTGATTTCGGCAACAGGTTCCACGAGAATGGGTAAGGCAGTAAGCGCAACAGTTGGCGCCCGGCTTGGAAAAAGCCTGCTGGAACTTGGGGGCAACAATGCCATCATCATTTCAAAAGAGGCCGATTTGGATATGGCATTGGTAGGTTGTTTATTTGGTGCCGCCGGTACGGCAGGCCAAAGATGTACGACTACAAGAAGGATCATTATTCATGAAGCTGTTTATGATAATTTCAAAAAAAAGATAGTTACCGCGTACAAGCAGCTTAAAATTGGTGATCCTCTAAAAGAAGGAAATCACGTAGGACCGTTAATAGATAAAGATGCAGTAAAACTATACCTCACCGCCATCGAACAATGCAAAAAACAAGGCGGCCAATTTGTGGTAGAAGGCGGCGCACTTACAGGCAAAGGTTTTAAAAGTGGTTGTTATGTAAAACCCTGCATTGCCGAAGTATCCAACGAAATGGAAATAGTACAGCATGAAACATTTGCCCCAATTCTATATCTCATAAAATACACATCGCTGGAAGAAGCAATAGAACTTCAGAATAATGTTCCGCAGGGTTTATCAAGCGCAATTTTCACGCTCAACATGCGTGAAGCCGAATCTTTTCTTTCGCATGCCGGCAGCGATTGCGGCATTGCCAATGTAAACATTGGAACGTCCGGTGCCGAGATCGGGGGTGCTTTTGGCGGAGAAAAAGAAACAGGCGGGGGACGTGAGAGTGGAAGCGATGCCTGGAAAGCCTATATGCGCAGGCAAACTAATACAATAAATTATACTGATAAACTTCCATTAGCCCAGGGTATTAAATTTACCGTATAGTAATTGTCAGGTCAAAACAATATGCTATTATCTCCGTTATATCTTCTTTACTCATTAACATAAAAATTCCATAATCTTTAATAAGTGGTTACGCCGGATTAGAATAAAATTCAAATATTTGTGATACTAAAAAATAAACCTAAAATATGATGACACGAATAAAACATTATTTGGTAATAATCTTGCTGATGGCCTCAGTGCCATTCATGACTTTTGCCCAGGGCACGTCTGAAAAAAGGCAAACACCTCACAACTGGCATGAGCTTGATAAAACAGAAACCGGCTTTTATGGAATAAGTCTTGATAAAGCTTACCAGTTTTTGAAAAACAAAAAAAGTAAGACCATAACCGTTGCTGTAATTGACAGCGGTGTTGACACAACGCAGGAAGATCTGAAATCTATATTATGGAAAAATCCGGGTGAAATACCGGGTAACGGAATTGACGATGATCATAATGGCTATATTGATGACATTTATGGATGGAACTTTATAGGAGGCAAAGACGGTCGTAATGTTAAGCAGGATTCTTATGAAGGTGCAAGGGTTTATTGGAAATTAAAAGAAAAATATGGGGAAGAAATACCTGATACTAGTAACTTAAAACCAGATCAGAAACAGGAAGTCATTGAATATCTGAGGGCAAAAGACAAAGTACTCGGGGGTATGGATCCTAAAGAGCTTATGTTTATGAAACGTATTTTGCCAGGATTGGAAAGAGGTGATTCTGTAATCGCGAAAGATCTTGGGAAAGCTGAATTTACCGGTAACGATTTGAAATTATATGATGCAAAAAATATTGATGCAAAAACAGCAGCCAGCATCTATTTAAGCATTGCCAAAATGAATGA
>JBDTMP010000341.1:0-3531 GCA_039934215.1 Ginsengibacter sp. | reverse complement strand
AAAAAAATATCTATGCTGTCAGTTTGCGCATATATTTTCTGAACAAGCAGCATCATAAACAGAAAGCAAACAACGGTACTTATTTTAAAATTCATAATTTTTTTGATTTTTCTACAAAAAGTTGAAGGAGCGGGAAAGCTACAAAACAATAAGAAATATAATTTTTATTCTTTCCTGAAAAGTGTATGATAGTTCACCTGATTTACTGTAATCAATGGAATGATGAATGTTACCAGATTACTTGAATGTTGCCTGCTTTCCTTTTTTGCAGCAATAATTTATCTCTATGTATTATCTATCCTGGTCTTGGGTCAACACAGAAAAATTGCGATAACGATAATGAACGTCGGTAATTTCTAAAGCACCTGCCACTAACACTTTATTGTCCCAACTTTTTAGATGTTGCACAAACGTTTCTATACACCCTTTCTTATATGCAATTCGTCCAATGACGTGTACCACAGTGTTTCAACCTCTTGGGGGGTTGTCTTTTGATTCACAAAGCTTTGTTTGAAAAAATAACTGAAAATTACCCGACCATGCGTGCAATTGTCATTACCCGGAAGGTTATCTATTAATTCAGGCTATTTATTTTTTGATACAAAGCGGTAAAGCTGTCCCATGGTGTATTAGTACCTCCTTTATCATCTTTTTGCTTTTTGTAAAACCCATCCAGGAAAGAGCCGGCATCAGACCATACAGTTTGCATCATTCCATAAAATTTGTCCTTCATTTCTTTGGAAGATTCTTTCCTGAAATTCACCATGTCTTCAGTTTGCTTTACTGCAAGCCCGGGCATGCGCCACGGGCAAGTGATCACATGCAGGCCTTTCATTGCAAAATATACGGGTGTTTTATCGGCACGCTCGTAGTGCCAATCGCATATTACCACGTCTTTAGGTATCATGTCTATGGCCCTGTGAGTATTGTTATAGCTGGCTTCCCACATTCCCATGCCAGTTGTTTTACCATCTATCAGCCTGTCGCCCCATATCCAAAGCCTGCGGTTCTTTTGTGCAAGATGTTCATCCAATAAGCGAACCTCGCCTGCAAATAATTCTGCTTTATCCCTGCCGCCGCACCTTGGGCATTTATCCTCTCCCAGGTAAAATACTTCATCCATCCCCGCATGAAATGCATTTGTTTCAAACACATCACATATTTCATCTATGAGGTCAAATACTATCTTGTGTACATCAGGATGCAAAGGGCAGTAACTCTTGCAATACAACTTATCAGCATTAGGCCATTCGTATTTTTCAGGCATTTTTACATCGGGAGTTTCATCAAATTGTGGATACACGGTCAGCAGCCTGGTCGTATGGCTTGCCCACGATTGATGGCCCAAAAGGTTTATCTGCGGAATGAGATGAATGTTATTCTTTTTGCAGGCGTCAACCATTTTTTTGACATCGGCTTTGCTTAGCGAGCCGCTGTCCGAAAGCTCAGGATGGCTTTTATATTGGTAACTATAATCAACTCTCAGAATAAGGGTATTCACTTTTCGCGGAGCAAGTTCTTCAACAATAAATTTGGTAAAAGCATCAACGTCTTTGGGGTCCGGCGCTCCAATACAAAAGCCCCTTACCGGCAACAGGCTGTCTAAAGTTTGTTGTGCATGCAACCCGCCGTTGATGCAGAAAAAAATAATTACTAATAACGCAAAGTTTTTTTTCATAAAAAGTCTCTTAAATAAATAAGTAAATAAATGCAAGTATTATTTGAAAACGTCGCCGGGTTTTATTTTTCAAATTTAGTTATTGATTCCCTGATTCGTTGCAGTGGGTTTATCTTTCTTTGATTTTCATCCGGCATAAAATTTTAGTAAAAGACTCCGCGATATTTATGTTTGTTATGTTTTCATTTAAAGAAGTTGATTACTACATGACGCAAACGGACAGCTACCTGATGCAACTTCTGCCAAAATTATTTTTATATTTATCAAGACAACCAAGCTGTCATATTGAATTTTCCCCCGGGCCCAAGTTATACCTGGAGGCATCTTTTAAATTATAATGAGCGTAAACATATTAGCAGCAGCAGGCAATCATGTTAATAAAAGCACGCGGGGAATTAAAAAATAAGTAAGGTGAAAAATTTATTGTCATCGTTTATTGTTCTTCATTGCATCCTTTTAATTGGAAACAATCTATATGGGCAGCGTAGAGAAGAATCTCCGCGGGGAATCATCGAGCGTAAAAGCAAAGATCTTGACGCCATCATAAAAAAGAATGCGAAAGTTGAAGTGATAGCCGGAGGCTTTGAATGGGTAGAGGGCCCCGTATGGGTGGACAGTGAAAAAATGCTTTTGGTTTCTGACGTGCTGACAAATAAAATATATAAATGGACTGCTAAAAAAGGTAAAGAATTATATCTGGCACCCACAGGCTATACACAGCAAAAGCCCAGGGGAAAGGAATTAGGGTCGAATGGATTGGCCTTAACCGAAAAAAATAAATTAATCCTTTGCCAGCATGGCGATAGAAGATTAGCCGTTATGAATGCCGCGCCGTATAATCCAAAACCTGATTTTACCACACTCGCCGACAACTACAAAGGCAAAAAATTCAACAGTCCGAATGACCTCGCGATTAAAAGCAACGGTGATATATATTTTACAGATCCTCCATACGGGCTCGAAAAAGGCATGGGCGATTCTCTAAAAGAAATCCCTTACCAGGGCGTTTATAAAATCGAGAAAGATGGCTCTGTAACGTTGCTAACGGATACCCTTAGCCGTCCCAATGGAATTGCATTTTTCCCGGGAGAAAAGAGATTGTTAATTGCGAATTCAGATCCTGAAAAACCCAATTGGTATATTTATGATGTAGATGATAACGGCCTTCTTCAAAACGGAAGAATATTTTTTGATGGAACGGAAAATTATAAAAAAGAAAAACGCTCACCTGATGGTATTAAGATTGACGACAATGGAAATGTGTTTGCAGCAGGGCCAGGCGGCATTTGGATATACAACAAAAATGGAGATGTTCTTGGAAGAATAAAACTCAATATCATCACTTCCAATTGCGCTTTTGCAAATCACTATAAAACGCTCTTCATTACGGCAGAACACTACTTAGTTAAAATTGATCTCAGGTAAAAAATCTTATATTTAATCTGCATGTCCATATTATCTCAAATCTTAGAGAATAAATTAATAGCGATAATAAGAGGAGCGCAACCCGCTGATGTACTAAAAATCGCGGAGGCATTATATGCCGGCGGCATCAGGATTTTAGAAATTACCATGAATTCAGAAGCTCCCTTGCGTGTAATAAAAGCGGTTTCAGATGCATTGGGTGATAAAATGATAATAGGCGCGGGCACCGTTCTGGATGAAGAATCCGCGAGAAAGGCCGTCGCTTGCGGCGCCAGCTTTATTCTTTCTCCCATTGCAAATGCGGACATAATTAAAACCGCTAAAGACCTCGGTGTAGTTAGTATTCCCGGCGCTTTTACCCCGACAGAAATTTACAACGCTTATAAAAACGGTGGCGATATTATAAAAGTATTTCCCGCCATTTCACC
>JBDTMP010000340.1:0-3090 GCA_039934215.1 Ginsengibacter sp. | reverse complement strand
CTGATAGAGTTTGCTGACTTTGGAATGGATGGCATGTGTTGTGAATTAGGTACAATAAAAAACCGGAAGGGTTACGACATTTCGCACCTTTCCGGTAGGGTAGCCCCGACAGGAATCGAACCTGTATCTAAAGTTTAGGAAACTTCTATTCTATCCATTGAACTACGGGGCCAAAAGGATTGCGAAATTAATGGTTTCATTTTAAAAAATTTCTGCAGTCAACGGGGGTTTCTCCTTTATTAAAATAAAAATCCGGTAAAATTTTTTACCGGATTAAAATTCAATGCTTAACTTTTAATTTATAAAGTTGCCATATCAATTACAAACCGGTATCTCACGTCACCTTTCAGCATGCGCTCATAAGATTCATTGATATCCTTAATGTCAATTACTTCCACATCGCTCACGATATTATGTTCTGCACAATAATCAAGCATCTCCTGGGTTTCCGGAATGCCTCCAATCAATGAGCCCGCGATAGACTTTCTTTGAAATATCAGGTTAAATGCAGGTATTTGCGCAGGAGTCGGCGGAGCACCTACACACACCATTTTTCCATCCCGCTTTAGCATGCTTAGGTATAAATTATAATCATGTTCCGCTGAAACTGTATCGAGAATAAAATCGAAATAATTATTTACTTTTTTTACCTGCTCCTTATCAGAAGTTAACACAAACTTGTGGGCGCCTAATCTTTTTGCATCTTCTTCTTTTGATGCCGAATGGCTGAGCATCGTCACTTCAGCACCAAAAGAAACGGCAAGTTTTACACCCATATGCCCAAGGCCGCCAAGGCCTACCACACCTACTTTATCACCCTTTTTAACGCCCCAATGTTTAAGTGGAGAATAAGTAGTAATTCCTGCACAAAGCAAAGGTGCAATACCTTCCAGTGGAGTTTTATCTGAAATTCTTAAAACAAAATCTTCATGTGCAATAATTTGTTTGCTGTATCCCCCATAGGTGATGCCGCTTCCATCTTTTTCTTTTCCATTATAAGTACCCACAAAACCAACTTCACAATATTGCTCAAGGCCTTCTTTGCAGCTATTACATTCTCGGCAACTATCTACCAGGCAGCCAATCCCTGCAAGATCCCCTACTTTGTATTTAGTTACTTTGTCTCCGACTTTAGTCACACGTCCAACAATTTCATGGCCAGGAACCACGGGATAAGTCGTGCCGCCCCATTCATTCCTGGCAGTATGCAAATCACTGTGGCAAACCCCGCAGTATAAAATATCAATCTGTACATCATGTGGTTTTGTATCTCTTCTACCAATTGTGTGGGGGGCTAATGGTGTAGTTGCAGCCTGCGCTGCATATGCTTTAACTTCTGACATAATTAATTTTTTTAGACAACAAAAGTAAGCCTTAAAAGTTCTGTAATTGAATGAAAAAAGTTATCAAAACGTAAATTACACAATGCATCTTTGCATCTTTATAAACATTTTCACCGTCAAATAAAAAATATCATGGCGTTTCTTTTTGAACCATTAAAGATCAGGGACATTGCATTTAAAAATCGAATCGTGGTATCACCCATGTGTGAATACTCAAGCCAGGATGGATTCGCTAACGACTGGCATCTTGTTCACCTGGGGAGCCGCGCAGTAGGAGGCGCAGGGCTCGTTTTTACTGAAGCAACTGCTGTATCACCGGAGGGAAGGATCTCGCCTGACGATCTTGGGATATGGAAAGATGACCATATTGAATTTCTAAATCGTATTGCAACATTCATTGCACAGCAAAACGCCGCACCGGGAATACAACTTGCCCATGCAGGGCGCAAAGCAAGCCACGCCAGCCCATGGAAGGGAAATAAATTTCTTGACAAAAATGAAGGTGGGTGGCAGACAACTGCGCCAAGCCCGATGCCTTACAAGAACAGCGAGCCACTACCAAAAGAAATGAGCCACGCCGATATTCAACAATTGATAACAGATTTTACCTCTGCCGCTGAAAGATCCGTTATCGCGGGATTTAAAGTAATAGAAATTCACGCCGCTCATGGATATCTTATCAATGAATTTTTATCACCATTGAGCAATTATCGCACGGATGAATATGGCGGATCATTTGAAAATAGAACCAGGCTATTACTGGAAATTGTAACAGCCGTAAGACATGTGATTAAAGAAAAACTACCATTGTTCGTTCGCATATCCGCTACGGACTGGGTAAACGGTGGGTGGAACGAAGACGACTCAGTTTCATTAGCAAAAGTTTTAAAAGCAAAAAACGTGGATCTTATTGATTGTTCTTCTGGCGGAGTTTCGCATGAACAAAAAATTCCGGTAATGCCATTGTATCAATTGCCTTTTGCCGAAAAAATAAAAAAAGAAGCAGGCATATTAACAGGCGCTGTAGGGCTTATTACTTCAACCAACGAGGCGGAAAGTATATTGAAAAATAAACAGGCCGATCTTATTATTATGGCCAGGCAGTTTTTGCGGGAACCATATTTTCCATTACATGCAGCAAGGGAGCTTGGTGCAGACATAGAATGGCCGGTGCAATACGACAGGGCAAAAAAATTTTAATAAAAAACTCCCGGCTTTTAACGGGAGTTAAATTTTGAATAAGTTATTAATAAAAGTACTACCTGGTAGTATCGTTTTTATCCTTCTTGCGCCCAATTATATATCCACCGGCTGCCCCTAAAACACCTCCAATAACGGCGCCCTTTCCTTTCTTTTTACTAATAATCGCACCTCCTACAGCGCCTGCTCCTCCACCAATTACTGCCCCTTTAGCAGCATTGCTCCATCCTTTTTTCTTTTCCTCTGCTACGGGAGCAGTATTATCGTTTTCACCGGGTTGCGTTACTGTTGTATTGTCGCTCGTACTCGCAGTTTTATCATCAGGCGCAGGATTGGTTACCGGCGACGTTGTCGCAGGCTTTTGACCTTTGGCGGTATTTTTATTCTTTTTTACCAAAGTCGGTGCGGGGGTTACGGGAGCCACTTCCGGTTGGAGCGCGGTTCCTGTATCAGTAAGTACACTATTGTTATAATTAGTTGTAGTATCTGCAACAATTTCCTTTTTCACTTCCGAATCTGTTTTGGTGTTGCTGTTGCACGCCACAAC
>JBDTMP010000339.1:0-2175 GCA_039934215.1 Ginsengibacter sp. | reverse complement strand
AAATAATTGTATTTTTAGTAATAACAATTTTCTAAACTTCCAGAATGACTTGCTTGTACCCTTTTGTCTTTATAGGACTGATTTTTACTTTTGATAAAACAATCGCCCAGGAAATATCTTCTAATCAATCACCCGCTTATAAGAATATTAAAGCCTACTATGAAAAGGAAATAGGCGGAGATTCTCATTTGTTCACAGGAAAAGAATATGCTCCGTACAAAAGTGGCATACAGGGAAGCCAGTTTTTTATTTCTCCCCAAATGCAGAACAGCACGATCTTTTATGATGGAGCAGTATATGAAGATGTGCCCCTGTTATTTGACCAGGTGCGACAGGTAGTTGTGATAAACCGGTACGAGGATAATACCAGGATAAAACTGCTGAATGAAAAAATAAAATATTTTATCATTTCGGGCCACAGATTTGAAAATATTATTTTAAGTGAAGGCAACATTGAGGATATCAATAGTGGTTTTTATGATATTATTTTTAGTGGCAGGGCAAGCGCAATGGTGAGTCGTATTAAGAAAGTGGAGATGACTTTGAACCCTGAGGATCCACCTAAATTTACTGAAAGGGATAAAATTTTCATACGAAACCGAAACATCTTTTTCCCGGTTGATAATGCCGCTTCAATAATAAGAGCGCTTAACGATAAAAAGGATTTGGTAAGAACTTTTATCAGGAAAAATAAATTCAGATTTAAGAAGAATACAGAGGAAGAATTAGTAAAGACCGTTACTTACTATGAAACATTAATAAATTGATTATGCGGTTTATTGCCCGTACTCTTATTGCAGGATGCTGGTGTTTATTATATGCTTGTTGCGCAAATGGACAGCAAGGTATTGTGAACGGAGAGTTTAATAATGTTCCGTTTCCTGAGTTTGTAAGGCAGGTTGAAAACGTTACTGACTGGCACTTCTATTATGATGAAACTTCCCTCGATTCATTTATAGTAAATACAAAAATAGTCAACAAGCCCCTTGCCGATGCATTAAATCAAATTTTTCAAAACACCGTTTTCCATTATTCTTTTGATGCTTCAGGCAATGTGTTTATAACTAAAAACAGCATTCTTCAAACCACGCTTGCCGAAGATTTTTTTGATCCATCCAAAAAAATAGTTTCCAATGAGCCTGCCGTGACGCAGGACGAAAATGCAGCAAAAGAAAAAACAAGACCATCATTTACTGAAAACAAATTATTCGAGATAGGTTCAAAATTATCCGCAAAAAAGAATAATGTAATTCTTACAGGATTTATAAAAGATATTAAGAATGGTGAGGCGTTGCCGGGCGCTTCCTTATATATTGATAGCACCTATACCGGTGTGGTCACTGACCAGTTTGGATATTATACTCTTACCATTGAGCCGGGCAGCCACATACTTGAAGTTACAAGCCTTGGAATGAAGCAAACACGAAGGCGCCTGTTAGTTTATGGCGATGGCAAATTAAATATAGATATGCAGGATGAAATACCTACGTTAAAAAATGTGATCGTTACATCCGAAAGGCGTTCTAATGTGAGGAGCTTACAAATGGGTACAGAACGCTTATCACTAAAAGAAATAAAAGAAGTACCGGTTGTATTTGGCGAAGTTGATATTTTAAGAGTGGTGCTTACATTGCCAGGGGTTACTTCAGTTGGTGAAGCCAGTACAGGCTTTAATGTTCGTGGCGGCTCGGCAGACCAGAATCTTATTTTATTTGACGACGCCACTGTTTACAATCCTTCACATTTGTTTGGATTTTTTTCTGCCTTCAATCCTGATGTAGTGAAAGGTGTCGAGCTTTATAAAAGTGTAGTACCTGTAAAATACGGGGGCCGCCTTTCATCAGTTCTGGACGTGTCAACAAAAGATGGTAACGATAAAAAATTATCGGGTAGCGGCGGAATCGGTTTGCTTACAAGCAAGTTTACAATTGAAGGGCCTCTTAAAAAAGATAAAACTTCTTTCATTCTCGGGGGCCGTACTACTTATTCCAACTGGCTGCTAAAAGCGCTTCCCAATTCGTCTTACAGCAATAGCAGGGCATCATTTTATGATGCAAATATTCACATAAGCCATACAATTAATGCTAAAAATAGTCTTTACCTCACGGGGTATTTGAGCAATGATAATTTCAGGTTTAACAGGGATACTACTTATAAGTATGGCAATAAAAATAT
>JBDTMP010000338.1:0-4871 GCA_039934215.1 Ginsengibacter sp. | reverse complement strand
AAAATAAATGTGATTCCGCAGGATGTAGGAAGAGCCTTTTTAAATTTGTTTACCAATGCTTTTTATGCGGTTTCAGAAAAAAAGAAAGCCTCTCAACTCCCTCAAGGTGGAGTTGATTACGTACCAACTGTGACGGTAACCACAAAAAGACTTGGCTCACCTTTAGGGTCGGGGGGTAGAGTGGAGATAAGAGTTAGAGATAATGGTATGGGAATTTCTAAAAAAGCTTTAGATAAAATCTTCCAGCCATTTTTTACAACCAAGCCATCAGGGCAGGGCACGGGACTTGGTTTATCATTGAGCTATGAAATTATTACACAAGGCCATGGTGGTGAAATAAGAGTGGAAACGCAGGAAGGAGAGTTTGCAGAATTCATAATTGACTTACCAGGATAAAGATTTTTTACGAATTTATTTTAAAAAAATTAAAAAATATTGCAATGAACGTTTTAGTAGTTGACGATGAAAAAGATATGGAAACATTATTTCAGCAGCGATTCAGAAAAGAGATCCGTGAAAAAAGAATTGATTTCTTTTTTGCAAGTTCTGGAGAGGAAGCCCTCTATTATCTTGAGAAGCATAATCATGAAGCCGTGCTCATTCTTTCCGATATAAATATGCCTGGAATGAGTGGCCTTCAACTCTTGAAAATGATAAAGCAGAAATTTGAAAATCCGCCCCCGGTTGTTATGATGATAACGGCTTATGGTGATGACGAAAATTATAAACAGGCTATGTCTCTTGGTGCAGATGATTTTCTAACTAAGCCAATTGATTTTACTCTTTTAAAAGATAAATTAAATACAAAAATAAATGGCAAAGATATTAGTAGCTGATGATGAAGCGGATCTTGAAATACTCATTAAGCAAAAATTCAGAAAGGAGATAAGGGAACATAAGTATGAATTTATTTTTGCTTCTAATGGAAACGAGGCTCTTGTAAAACTTAAAGAAGATCCAGACATTGAAATTTTACTTAGCGATATAAATATGCCGGAAATGGATGGACTCACTTTATTAACAAAGATGAGCGAATTAAATTTTCTAACTAAAGCGGTAATAGTTTCAGCTTATGGTGATATGGAAAATATAAGAACGGCTATGAACCGGGGTGCTTTTGATTTTGTATGCAAGCCTGTAAATTTTGAAGACCTCGGCATCACAATTCAAAAAACATTGGAATATGTAAGGCAAATGCATAAAACATTGGATGCCATTAAAGAGAATAATATTCTTAAAATGTATGTGGACAAAACCGTTTTAAATTTTATGAACGGCCGGGAATTTGAAACACAGCTAATGGCGAATGAAGAGGTGGACGCTACTGTGGCATTTATTGATATTTGTGGATTTACAGCAATCACTGAAAGTGAGCCGGCCGATGCTGTTGTACGTCTTCTCAACAAATATTTTGATGTAATGGTAAACGAGATCATAACACAGGATGGTTATGTTGATAAATTTATCGGAGATGCGATTCTTGCGGTTTTTAAAGGAGACTTTCACCTGGACAGGGCCATAGATGCAAGCCTCGCCGTGAGAAGACATCTGCAAGATTTTCCGCCGCAAACAGAAGTTGCTTCCTTTCTTCCGCAAGTATCCATTGGCATTGATAGTGGAAAAATGATATCAGGTAATATTGGTTCAGCTAAGCTAAGACGGCTTGATTATACTGTAATAGGAGACGTTGTGAATACTGCGCAGCGATTGCAGGATATGGCTAAGCAAGGACAGATTCTGATTTCTGAAGAATCCTGGAACAAGGTAAAGGAATCATTTATTTGTCAACCGATAGAAGCGGTAAAGTTGAAAAATAAAAAGCAATCTTTAATGGTATATGAAGTCTTAGATTAAATCTGAAATTATAATTCAGTTTCACCAAAACCTATAATCTACTAAGACGCAGGAAACTCACCCGAAATTTTTTTATACTGCTCAATGTGTGGTGCATTCCCGTACTATTCACAAAGCTATTTTTTGATTTAAAAATTTTCCCCGTAATAGATTTTATACAGAAAAGAAAGCTGTATTAAGTGATGCTATTATAAAAGTATTTTTTCCAAAATACTTGCCTTTATCAAAAACGTTTATAACTTTGCGGTTCCAACTCTTAGGAATACTCCACAAGATATCTCACTACTCCTTCTCAATATCTTTTAGAAAGAAATGCTTATCGTGTTTTGAATCTATTCGATTCATAAACGGTTTCCTATATTTCTATTTTAATTTTTTATTATAGATCCATTCCCCTTCTTAAAATCTTTACAGCTTTCCCTGATATTCTTTTAAAACTGTGATACTCCGGCTTATGGTAATCCATTTAATAAACCATAATTATTTACCACAGAAAAAAAAATTAATTATCATGAGAGTTTTTACATTAAGATTTTTATCACGAAAACAAATGAGCAGGGTCTTTACCATTTGCTCTGCTTTTTTAATAACCTCCGCCACCTCGCAAGGCCAGGTTAGAAGTTACAACCTTGTTTATTCTGACAATCTGCAGGGAGGCACAGCAATGTTTGGAAATACGCTTATGCAAATTATAAACAGTGGCTCTGTAAATCTTACAAAAATGAATGGCAACAGCGCCAATGGTAACAGTACGTACGGCAACGACAATGAAAACATGCAATATGTTGACATTGACGGCACCACCGGAAATGGAAGTGTAACAAGGAATTCATCCTCTTCCGATCTTGTTCTCCCCGCAGGCACCAATGTTATTAAACTTGCCCGTTTGTACTGGGGAGGCCGATTAAAGAATTCTGATTTTGATCTTTCTGTTGATTCAAACAAAACAATCAAAATAAGAAAAGGAACAACCAGTGCTTATTCAAATGTAACTTCTTTAGGAATCGACAAGGTTACTCCCAGCACCGGCTACACGCAATACCAGGCTTATGCCGATATTACAGCATTAGTAAAAAATAACGGCGCCGGAACTTATGAGGTAGGTAATGCTCCTTTAAGTACCGGCTCCATTTCAGGCGGCGGAAACCATGGCGGATGGTGTATAGTGGTGGTTTACGAAAACAGCGCGTTAAACTATAACAGTGTACGGATTTATGATGGATTTGAACAAGTGTATAACGGCTCAAGCGCATTTACAACCACCGTTAACCTGACCGGTTTAAATGTACCATCAGGAACCCTTGCCGCAGGAGATGCTAAAATGGGTGTGCTTGCCTGGGAAGGTGACGCCAATTTAAATAAAGATTATTTGAAAATAAATACACATTTGTTTTCAAATGCTACTAATGCATCTGACAATCCATGGAATGGCACCATTACTGATAATGGTGTACATGTTGCATCAAAAAATCCTAATTATACTAATCAAATGGGTATTGATATTGACCAGTTTGATGTAGGAACGGGTTATGGCATTTTGCCAAATGCGAACTCTGTAAAACTTGAATTTGGTACCGAAGCTGATCAATATTTTCCGGGGCTTTTTACCTTCTCTATCAAAATGAAAGATCCAAGTGTTACATTGGATAAAACAGTTACTGATGCAAATAACAATCACCTGGGAGAAAAAAATGAAGTGCTTACCTATTCATTAAAAGGCAGCAACACCGGTGTTGGAAATGCCAACTACATTATAATTTCTGATACATTACCCAACACAGTTACTTATGTTCCTAATTCGTTAAAAGTAATGAGTTGCCCGGGCATGCCCGCAGGATCCATAACCGATGTTTCAGGTGATGACGGCGGGGAATATATTGTTAATGGCTCTATTAAAACCGTAAGATTTAGAATAGGAACCGGGTGTTCAGCATCATCGGGTGGAACACTCGCGGAAAATGAAAGCTATGATTTACAATTTCAGGTAACCGTAAATGATCCGGGAGTTAATAAACCAATTCCTTCGATTTTAAACATAGCTAGGATAAGTGCAAAATCCGACGCTGATGTTGATTTCGTGGATGATGGTACTGCAATAATAAATCCTGATAACGGTCCTTTACCAATAACCCTGGTTTCATTTTCAGCGACACTTTTGCAAAGCGGTTCTGTAAAGCTTGACTGGAAAACTTCAATGGAAATAAACTGCAGCAAATATAAAATTGAAAGAAGCTTTGATGGAAATATGTTCTCTGAAGTGGCAAGTGTTAATGGCAGCGGTACGACTTCAATAATGCACAATTATTCCGCACTTGATAATGTTTCATCTTCAGCGGGAGCAATTATTTATTACAGATTGAAACAAATAGATGTTGATGGCAAAGGAAGCTATTCTAAGGTGGTTTCAATAAAAACAAAACAGTCAGATAAAAACCTGGTTATCTCTCCTAATCCGTTCAAGAGTTATTTAAATGTAAACATGAACTGGAGCAAAGCTGAAGTGATCACTGCGAGAGTTATAAACATCCAGGGTAAAGAGGTAGTTACTAAAAGTATCCAGATGAACAAGGGTCTTAATTATATTAAACTGGATGAACTAACAAACCTTCCTTCAGGAAATTATTTTATTCAGTTTATTTCTTCAGAAGAAAGATTTACTGAAAAGATTACCAAACAATAAAAAGGATATTTATAAAAAAAGTGGCTGCCCGGAAAGGCAGCCATTTTTTTTGCAAGTATGGCAGATTACTAACGATGTAACTTTCGGAAAGTCTTTCAATTTAAAGATTCATATAACTCTGTAAAGCTTTTACGTAATTTTCAAATGCTAATACACCTTCAGGGGTGATTTTACAAATAGTTTGAGGATAGTTTTTATGAAACTGCTTGGTAATATCAATATAACCTGCGTCTTTAAGCTTGTTTATCTGCACACTTAAATTTCCCGCGGTGGCATTCGTTTTTTCTTTTAAAAAAGTAAATTCAGCTTCCTTCACACTTATAAGAAGCGACATAAC
>JBDTMP010000337.1:0-2574 GCA_039934215.1 Ginsengibacter sp. | reverse complement strand
CACCTGCCCATTCCTTTGCATTCACCAAAATCTTCAACATAAATTTTATCAGTTATCAGGGCCATCAGGTTCCTGTATTCTCCGGTATAAGTTTCCACAACATAAGTTTCATCTTCCCCTATTACTGTAAACTTTATATCACACTTCTGAATAACCATCAAAGATTTTATTATAAAAAATGCTGCCTATAAAAATTTAATTTCAGCCTCTGGTGCAAATATGATGCAGGCATTAAATGCTTCATGCACCTGCAGCCTGTGCTCCTTATTAGCCGGAATCATAAAAGTTGAGCCTTGTTGTAATTCTATTTCATTATCCGAAAAAATTATTTTTCCAGTTCCTTCTTTTACAAGAATAAATGCATCGGATGTAGCTTTATGTTGCGGCATCACTTCACCGTCATTAAGCGTAACCTCAATTACTTTGTAATAGTCGTTACGATAGAGTTGTTTCATTTCCATAGAAATATTTTTAAAAAAAATTATTTATCGTTTAATCCAGAATTCATCTTTGTATTCGTCTTTTAATGGTAATGCATGGTGATCATTCAATTGTTTACCGATCACTTCGAGCTGTTCATTGCTTAATGTCCTTTCCAGGTGAGGAAACAATTCCCGTTCTTCATAACGCACATGATCATCCACCAGGTTAGCAAGTTTTCCCAATTGTTCATTTGGATTGTTTTTAGTTTTTTTGGATAGTCCTGAAAGCAGACCATGTATTTGCTTATGTTGTTCAATCGCTTTTTTCACCCATTTGTCATCTAATGACGTAAACAGGATAACTTCTTCTTCAGCGAAATGTGGAAGCAGAAAATTTGTTGCAAAATATTTTACATATTCTATCATGCGGCTTGCCTCTATTTCCATTTTTAATCCTTGCCTTAGCTTCCAGCAAAACAATAAGCTAAAATGATGCTCTTTCGAAAGCTTCAAAATATTTTCGTTACGCTTGATTGGCTTTTTATTCATAAATTATTTTTTTCAGTCTTACCTATGAGTAAGTATTTATAAAACTTTTGTGGGCGACTATATCAATTTTGTCAAATTTATCATGGCAAAAAAAGTTTGTTTATGGGCTCACGTTGCATTGCTTTTTAGGAGCAACGCAAATTTTACCGGGTCATTACCATTGAGCTCAAAAAGCTAACCCCAAAAAGAATAAGCAACAAAAGCTTCACCAGCTCACCAATTACAAAATACCAATGAAGGCTGGAGCGAGGCAAAGTTTTACCAGCTATTATTGACTTTGCTCTTTTGTTGAGAGCGGGAAGTAACCATGCGGTTTCTGTAATAAGAATAATTACTATTATAAAAAACCACATGTTATCCAAAGAGGTTATTTCACTGCTAATCAGCAACAGGCTGATCGCAATAATAATTGTAAATGCCCATTCCACTTTATTAAGAGCGGTGAATACCAGTTTACCTATGCTTAATCCAACAGGCATTGTAATACCGGCTGCACGAAACTTCAACCATGACTCCATAAAGCTGATCGCACAAATAAATCCTGCCCACAGAAAGCTGCATATTATTATTATAAAAGTACCTGTCATCATACTAAACTTTTAAAAGGCCTGTTTTTGTAATATTCTATTTTAGATTCAAACATCTCCGCCATTTTTCCGGCACGCCATTTTGCATCGTTTGCTTTTTCACCTGTAAATAATTCATCGATAGTTTGGGTAAAAAGCTCCATCCATTTTTCAAAATGTATATGTGAAACAGGCAGGTTGGCATGGGGTGGAAAAGGGCTTCCAAAATAGGTATGCTCGCCCAATAAAACAGTCTGCCAGAAAGTGTACATTTTCTCCAGGTGTTGCGGCCAGCGGTCTTGTATTCTATCATTAAATACAGGTCCGATCAGGTCATCCTTTCTTACTTTTCCATAAAAAGTATCTACCAGTTTTTTAATATCGTCCAGGGATATAATTTCTTTTGCGCCAGTCATAATTTATTATTCTTTCATTGAGAGATAGGTAATAAGATAGTACAATACCCAGCCTGCAAAACCAATAATAAGTATCCATACCCATGAAGGAATACTCTGTGGAGTTTCGCTTCCCTGAATTAAAAATTTCTTTTGATCACCTTTGCCATACGCATTGATCATAAGCGGTAAAATTCCATCTACCACTGCATTTTCTTTAATTCCTTCTATTGCAATTGCCGGGCCGTTTCGTACTTCAAATGGTATAATGCGAACACCTTCCTTACCTGTAGGATCCTTACTTACGATTTTCAAAGTATGATGTCCATCTACCATTTTATGTGTATCTAATTCAAAATTCACAGGAGAAATAAATTCTGCTATGGGTTTTGGTTCTTCATCCAAAAAGATAAATATGGTGCTTTTATCTTCCATTTATTCGTTATTTAAAATGAGCCTTTTAATATGGTTCTGCGATTGCTCGCCCGGGCGTATGAGCCATTTTACAGAAAAGAAAAGTGTAAAGAGAACAATGGCTACAGCTATGGCAACTATCACATAATCCCAATTGCCACCAGGCCCGGCGCCATGAGTGATACCCTTCAATAATTTAGGCTGCTGCTTTTCACAGGCAGGGCAGGC
>JBDTMP010000336.1:0-7182 GCA_039934215.1 Ginsengibacter sp. | reverse complement strand
ACTAGTGAAGTACCATTATGATGGTTAGAATTTCACCTGCCGTTATTGGAAGTTATACCTGTCCGCATTTTGGCGGAAACTTACTTTATAAATTGCGTTTAGTGCGTGAGGATAAGAACATGGCAGGCGATATTGATGATTTCCGGTTTTCTTAAACACATCTGAAAGGAAAGTTAGTTTATTATTGATCGCAACCCTTGTGCTGGTTTCGTGCGGCATGTAACCGGGCGGAGGAGATCAATGCTTGCTTCATTAAACAACCTGCTGCGCAGGGTGGTAGCTTTCAAACACTTTACACTTCACTGCCGCTCCGTATAAAATTATTTACAGAAAAAGCCAGATCAGGTACCGGTGATATAATGCTCCAGGTTTTGAATAACGAATCTCAGATCTTCGATCATGTATTTTACCACATCTCCTATAGAAATGATCCCAACTAATTTATTATCTTCAATTACAGGTAAATGCCTTATAAAGTTGTTGGTCATTAATCGCATACATTCGTCAATGGTTGTATCAGGCGATACCGTAATCAGGTCTTCTGTCATAATTTCACTGATCAACGTTTCCTTAGAAGCTTTTCCCTGCAGGATCACCTTACGGGCATAATCTCTTTCGGTAAAAATACCGGCGAGTTTTTCACCTTCCATTACCAGGAGGGCGCTCACATTTTTTTTAAACATTATTTCAAGAGCATCATAAACGATGGCGTCGGGGGTAACTGAATAGGTGGTACTGTCTTTTGCTTTTAAGATATTTAATACTTTTCCCATATAGCCCGCATTTAAAAGTTAATACAGTAAAAATAATTAGCCGGTTTATATTCACAATCGTGCAGTCAATAAAGTTAAAAATTTTTTAGTTTCGGTAAGAATAATTTATGATGAATAATTTATTTCTCCGGAAATCAGTAAAACAAAACAGTAAAACTATTGGGTGGAATATTTAAATTTTACGAAAAGAGAATCAGATAAAAACCTCATAAGTAAAAACTTAATAAAAGAAATTATTTGTAAATTATTATAATTATTTTTAATTGCTCTTTTTATGCAATCACTTTGCCATATATGTCAAAATATGTAAAGATTAAAAAAGGTTTGAACATTAGATTGGAAGGTGAAGCAAGTAAAATAATTTCAGATTTGCCTTTGCCTGAAACGTTCTCATTAAAACCACCCAATTTTATTGATGTTATTCCAAAACTATTAGTGAAGCAAGGTGACGAGGTACTAGCAGGTACGCCTTTGTTTTATGATAAATCTAATGAAGCAATTAAATTCTGTTCACCCGTTAGTGGCGAAGTTGTTGAGATTATCCGGGGAGAAAAACGAAAATTACAGGAGGTAAGAATCCTTGCTGATAAAAAAGTAAATTTTGTTACTTTTAATAAATCAAATCCCAATAACTTAAACAGGGAAAATATTATTGGATTATTATTGAATAGTGGAGTATGGCCATTCATCCGGCAGCGGCCTTTTGGTATTATAGCTAATCCGCAGGAAAAACCAAAATCCATTTTTATCTCTGCCTTCGACACCAACCCTCTGGCACCGGATAACGATTTTATTATGCAACACTGTGGGGAGGATTTTCAAACAGGGTTGGATGCTCTTCAAAAGTTGACTGATGGAAAAGTACATTTGAATATAAACGCCAATGGAAAGCCTGCCACAATTTTTACCGGAGCTAAAGATGTGGAAATTAATAAAATTTCAGGCCCTCATCCCTGCGGAAATGTTGGTGTACAAATTCATCATATTGACCCTGTAAATAAAGGAGAAGTGGTATGGTGTATCAATCCTCAGGATGTTCTTATTGTTGGAAGATTATTTAACCAGGGAAAATTTGATGCATCCAAAGTAGTTGCCTTAACCGGCTCGCAAGTAAAGGATCCAAAATATTATAAAACCATTGTTGGCAGCTCTGTAAAAAATATGATTTCTGATGGCGGACTTAAAGAGGGAGAAAACAGGATCATAAGTGGAAATGTTTTAACCGGTAAGCAAATTTCTTATGAGGGTTATTTAGATTTTTATGATTCCCAGGTAACAGTTATTCCTGAAGGTCATGAGCCTGAATTTATGGGCTGGTTAGCGCCCGGCTTCAACAAGCTAAGCATGTCCCGCACTTTTTTTTCCTGGCTTACGCCAAATAAAAAGTATAATCTGGATAGCAATATGCATGGCGAAGAACGGCCATTTGTGGTAAGCGGGGAATATGAAAAAGTTTTCCCAATGGATATTTACCCTGTTCAGCTTTTGAAATCCATATTGATAGAGGATATAGAAATGATGGAAAACCTGGGCATCTATGAAGTAGTTGAAGAAGATTTTGCCCTTTGCGAATTTGTTTGTACTTCAAAAATAGAATCACAGGATATAATTAGAAAAGGATTAAATATTATACGGAGGGAAATGGGTTAACAGAGTTAGTAATTTTGCTGCTGAAGCTTTACTAAATTGACCACTATATATTTCAGATGAAGCAAGATGTTGCCGGTTAAGGAGATGAAACTGATGAATAAGTTCTAATATTTTAGTAATTATGAGAACACTGTTTTTGCAATAAATATTTAAGGTGAAGCCACTCAGAAACTTATTAGATAAAATAAAACCCAATTTTGAAAAGGGTGGAAAGCTGGAGAAATTCTATCCCGCTTTTAATGCTTTTGAAACTTTTCTTTTTGTGCCTGGTGAAACAGCCCCGCCAGCCGGTTCACATGTTCGTGATGCTATAGATTTAAAACGCACAATGATCCTGGTTGTGTTGTCCCTGGTTCCCTGTCTTTTATTCGGTATGTGGAATGTAGGATACCAGCACTACAGAGCGCTGGGTATTACAGATGCATCATTAGCGGCTAATTTAATTTTTGGAGCCACTAAAGTATTGCCAATAGTCATTGTGTCCTATGCTACAGGTCTGGGTGTTGAATTCATTTTTGCAATTATCAGGAAGCATACCATCAACGAGGGCTTTTTGGTTTCAGGAATGTTAATACCCCTGGTTATGCCGATAGATGTTCCCTTATGGATGGTGGCGGTATCTACTATTTTTGCTGTTGTTATAGGAAAAGAAGTTTTTGGTGGTACGGGAATGAATATTTTAAATCCGGCTTTAACTGCCAGGGCCTTTCTCTTCTTCGCTTACCCAATCAAAATGTCGGGGAACGAGGTTTGGATCAATACTCATGTAGAGAAAGGACAGCATTTGGTAGATGGTTTTAGCGGGGCTACTCCTTTAGGCGATGCTGCTGCAGGATTTGCGGATAAAATACCTGGAATTTGGGAATCATTTATTGGTACTATCCCCGGCTCTGTTGGCGAAACATCAACCCTGGCTTGCCTGGTAGGTGCAGCCATTTTATTATACACAGGCATAGGCAGTTGGAGAATCATGTTATCTGTTTTTATCGGGGGATATGTAATGGCCACTATATTCAATATTTTCGGACTCAATACGCTGATGCAAATAACTCCGTTACACCACCTGGTACTGGGTGGATTTGCATTTGGTGCTGTATTTATGGCTACCGATCCTGTAACCGCGGCTCAAACTAATACGGGTAAATATATTTATGGCTTTTTAATAGGACTTTTTGCTATCATGTTCAGGGTATTTAATCCGGCTTATCCCGAAGGTATGATGCTTGCTATTTTATTTATGAATGTAATGGCACCATTAATTGATCATTACATTATAAAAGCCAATATTAAAAGAAGATTAAAACGAGCTAAAACCTGATCCGATGAATAAGAACAGCAGTGGATACACACTTTTTTTTTCCTCCGTTATGGTTGTTCTTGTGGCTGTTCTTTTGGCGTTAGCAGCCATTAGCCTGGGGCCTTATCAGGCGCAAAATGTGAAAACTGAAAAGATGCAGAATATTTTAGCCAGCATCGGTATAAAAAGCAACGCTAAGAAAGCAGAAAAATTATTCAACCAATACATTAAACAACAGGTAGTGCTTAATAAAAAAGGAGAACCTGTTACCAACAATATCAATGCGTTTGATATAGACCTGAAAAAAGAACTGGATAAAGCTAAAACCGGTGAAGCTGATAAGCAATTATTTCCTTTGTTTGTTTTTAATAAAGATGGTAACTTATATTATATTATACCGGTTAGAGGTAAAGGTTTATGGGGTCCTATTTGGGGCTATGTTGCTTTGGAGGGTGATATGAATACAGTGCACGGCGCCAGTTTTGGCCACAAAGGAGAAACCCCTGGTTTAGGTGCCGAAATTGAGACCGAAGAGTTTCAAAAACAGTTCGTAGGAAAAAAAATATTTGATGAATCAGGTAATTTTGTTTCAATTAAAGTTGTAAAAGGTGGGGCTGCACCGGAAGATACACATGGAGTAGATGCTATTTCCGGTGGAACCATTACCAGCAACGGAGTAACCGAGATGCTCAAAAGAACCCTCGGTAGTTATATTTCTTATTTTAAGACGATGAATAAAAAAGGTGGAAATGTAGCGACAGGAAATTAGACAAAAGATATTTTACAGATTCCGCTTCTATTGAGATTAAGCACTTACCCGATCACCATTGACATTTAATAACTCAATCGTTTAAAAAACTCAATATGAATACCGAAACAACCATAGCTCCGGTAAAAGTAAAAGAACCCCGTGAGCCGTTATTTTCTATTAAAAATAGAAAGCTGATAAAGGATCCATTAAATGACAGTAATCCTATAACTGTGCAGGTATTAGGGATCTGCTCTGCTCTTGCTGTTACCGTTCAGATGAAACCTTCTATTGTTATGGCTTTATCGGTAATGGTAGTTTGTGCATTTTCTAACCTGATAATTTCCGCTTTAAGAAATACCATTCCCAACAGGATAAGAATTATTGTTCAATTAGTAGTAGTTGCTGCCCTCGTAATTTTAGTTGACCAGGTATTAAAAGCCTTTGTTTATGATGTAAGCAAGCAGCTATCGGTATTTGTTGGTTTAATTATAACCAACTGTATAGTTATGGGCCGCCTTGAAGCATTTGCAATGGCTAATAAGCCGTGGCCCTCATTTTTAGATGGCATTGGCAATGGATTAGGCTATGGACTGATACTGGTTATTGTTTCTGCTGTAAGAGAACTTTTTGGTTCTGGCAAATTAATGGGATTCCAGGTGGTGCCTGGTTCGTTTTATAAAATGGGATATTTCAATAATGGGATAGCCATATTACCACCTATGGCCTTAATCATTGTAGGTATCATTATCTGGATACAAAGAAGCAGGAACACCAAATTAATAGAGCCTGAATAATTTTTAAATCAATTTATATGGAACACGTTAATATATTTATTAAAGCTGTGTTTATTGAGAACATGATATTTGCCTACTTCTTAGGCATGTGTTCTTACCTGGCAATTTCTAAAACGGTCAAAAATGCTGTCGGCCTTGGTTTGGCCGTGATATTTGTATTAGGTGTTTCTGTTCCCGTATGCTATCTTCTTGAAAAATATTTGCTCAAGCCAGGAGCTATGAGCTGGCTATCATCAGATTTTGCAAGTGTAGATCTAAGCTTTCTTAGTTTTATTATGTTCATAGCAATTATTGCTGCCATTACTCAGTTAGTAGAAATGGTTGTTGAAAAATTTGCTCCGGCTCTATATGGGGCACTTGGCATCTTTCTGCCACTTATTGCAGTAAATTGTTCCATATTAGGAGGTGCTTTGTTTATGCAGGAAAGAGAATATGCTACATTGGGTGAAGCCACCACTTTCGGATTAGGTTCTGGTACAGGCTGGTTCCTGGCAATTGTTGCCATTTCAGCTATCCGTGAAAAGATTCGTTATTCCAATGTACCGCCCCCTTTAAGAGGATTGGGAATTACTTTTATTATCACCGGGCTAATGGGTATAGCGTTCATGGCCTTTATGGGCATACAATTATAATTATAATTACAATAATATTCTTCATGATATTATTAGCATTTGATTCAACAACAATTATTGCGAGTGTAACAGTATTTCTTGCTTTCAGTTTATTGCTTGTTGGCCTTATCTTATTTGCAAAAGCTAAGCTTACAACTACAGGCCTGGTTAAATTGTTGATCAACGGAAAGGAAAGTATTGAGGTAGAAGCCGGCTCTACGATACTTACCACTTTAGCCAATAAAAAAATATTCCTGCCATCAGCATGTGGTGGTGGCGGCACTTGTGCCATGTGCAAATGCCAGGTACTATCAGGTGGAGGAGAAATTTTAACTACTGAAAAAATTTATTTTACAAGAAAACAACAGCAGGATAACTGGCGATTAGGTTGCCAGGTAAAGGTGAAGCAGAATATGGAAATAAAAATACCGGAAGAAATATTTGGTATTAAGAAATGGGAATGTGAAGTTATTTCAAATGATAATGTGGCTACTTATATTAAAGAGTTGGTAGTTAAATTACCGGAAGGCGAATTTTTGGAATTTGACTCAGGAAGTTATATTCAAATAGACGTACCTGTTTGTGAAATTGATTTTAAAAACAAATTATATAATATAGACGAACGTTTTCATGATGATTACAATAAATTCAATATCTGGGATTTAAATATGAAAAATACGGAACCCATTTTCCGTGCTTATTCAATGGCCAACCATCCGGCAGAAGGTAATATAATCATGCTTAATATCCGTCTTGCCACTCCACCATTCGATAGAAAGGCGGGCGGGTTTATGAATGTAAAACCGGGTATTTGTTCATCGTATGTTTTTGGACTTAAACCAGGTGATAAGGTGAACATATCAGGTCCATTTGGCGAATTTCATATTAAGCCTACAAAAAAGGAAATGATTTATATTGGTGGTGGTGCAGGCATGGCGCCTCTGCGTTCACATTTATTTCATTTGTTTCATACAAAAAAAGAAAGGGAAAGAAAAATTACTTTCTGGTATGGCGGACGATCATTGAGAGAAGTTTTCTATACAGAACATTTCACAAACATAGAAAAAGATTTTCCAAATTTTCAATATAACGTTGCCTTATCAGAACCGCTACCGGAAGATAACTGGACAGGATATACGGGTTTTATTCACAATGTACTTTTTGAAAACTACCTGAAAAACCATCCTGAGCCGGAAGAACTTGAATATTACCTTTGCGGGCCTCCCATGATGAATGCAGCAGTATTTAAAATGCTGGACGAATTGGGCGTTCCACCAGGTAACATTGCGTTTGATGATTTTGGCGG
>JBDTMP010000335.1:0-2725 GCA_039934215.1 Ginsengibacter sp. | reverse complement strand
TACTTCCTTTTGCTTTATATAAATATCAAGGCAATCAGGAGAACAAAACAAAATATTTTCTTCGTGCGGATGAGCAGTAGCATTTTCTTTTTTGTGTATAAGCATCCTGCATACGGGATCTATATGAAATGGCCCGGCGTTTTCTACGATAAGCTCAAACACATCTATTTCTTCGGTCACATTTTTAAAACTATGTTTTCCCTGTGAAGCAAAAGTAAATTCAGCCGGATTCGCCAATTGATTTATCAAATGGTACGAGCACCAAAATGATCCTTTATTTGCTTTACCCGCAATGCGGGAAGCGAGGTTTATGGGTGAACCGAAATAATGATTATTTCGTTTTAAGACTTTGCCATAATGTAAACCTCCATGTACCTGGAGAAAATGATTTTCTTTTGAGCAATTTTGAATGAGCATGGAAGCTGTGCTTAAAAGATGATCGGGAGAACTGGAAACTATCAATACTTCATCTCCTATACATTGATGAAGAATACTGCCGCCAACAAGACTTGCATTTACAATGTCAAGAAATTTGTCAATCATATCGGCTGCAGAAGATGGGCCATGCGTTTCCGTTAGTGCGGTATAGCCTGAAAGGTCAGCAATGAGTATGGCAGTATTTTCTTCCATCTTGTTTGATAAAAAGTCAAAGTTAAGGAAACAGGAACTTTGATACCTCCCGTAAATTCATTCCAGCCGGGCTAATGCGATATTTTAATCCACCATGACGACTCCAAAAAAAAACTGTATAGATTTACTTCTACTAAAACCTTATAACAACACCTTATGCGCATTATCAATTTGGCATTTATCATTTTTACCGCCGTGGCTTTTAATTCATGTCAAAAAGAAATCAACAATACCGACCCGGTGGTTCCCACCGGAAATAGAATAAAAACATATACTGAAGATGTAACATCCGGAGGAGCCCACAATGTAGTTACTTTCAATCTTGCTTACGATGCGAATGACAGAATCATAAGCCTTACGTCTGCTGCATCACCCGGTGACAGATTCGTATATCAATATTCCAATGGCGGCCTCACAATGGATATTTATAATTCTAACCAATTAAATATACACGAAGTATTTTTTCTTAATAGCAATTCGCTCGTGGATAGCACCTTTCAATATAATGATACCAACGATAGCCTAACCGAGAAATATCTTTACAACAGCTCCAAACAACTTACTACGTTGAAGTCATATAACTATTCACAGGTTACAGGCTCTGTATTGGACAATGTTGAAAATTATACTTACGACAGCAACGGGAATGCAATAAAGGTCACAGACAATTATTCCGTAACAACGTACGATTATTACACAAACCTTCCGGGTAATTTCGCAGGCATCGTTCCTTATTTTCCCGCAGGTAAAAACCTTGTAAAAACAACTACCGTAACCGATGCGGGCGGCACCACTACATTAAACCACACCTACACTTTTGATACCGCTAACAGGATAACCACTGAAAAAATAGTCGCCGGCAGTGGTGAGATCGTTATTAAAACCTATACTTATTATTAAGGGTTAAACAGGTAATGTAAAATAAAAAGTACTGCCACTTCCCGGCTCGCTTTCAGCCCATATTTTACCATTATGACGTTGAATAATTTCTTTCACGATAGACAGGCCTACGCCCAATCCCTGGAAGTGAACCGCCCGCCCGTCTTCGCGGTAATAGCGATCGAATATTTTATTCAGGTTCTTTTTGCTTATGCCAATGCCGGTGTCTTTTACTGAAACTTTTACAATACCATTTTTCAGTTCCGCATTTACAAAAACCTTATCTGCCT
Organism: Ginsengibacter sp.; assembly: GCA_039934215.1. Lineage (GTDB taxonomy): Bacteria > Bacteroidota > Bacteroidia > Chitinophagales > Chitinophagaceae > Ginsengibacter. The sequence goes on along the minus strand of JBDTMP010000335.1, from coordinate 926 downwards.
CCGGCGAATATTTTATGGCATTACTGAGGAGATTAATAATTACCTGCTTCAACCGCTGCTCATCGCCTTTAATTTCCTTTCTTATTTGCCCGGTTTGTAGTATGGTATGTTTTGTGGAAGAAATTTGCACGCTCTCAATAGCCTCCGACAGCATTTTATTAAAATTAAATGATGCTATATGCATTCCCAGTTTGCCATGCTGAATTTTACTTACGTCAAGTAACTCTACTACAAGGCCGGTGAGCCGGTCGATGGCCGCACCTGCTTTTTTTATATATATAAGATCAGCACTTTTTTTCTGCTGCATGCTGTGCTCGATGATTTGTAGAAACGCTTTGGCGGAGGTAAGAGGTGTTTTTAATTCGTGGCTGGCAATACTTATAAATTCATCTTTGGCTTTTTCTAAAACTTTTTGCTCATCTATATCAGTGGCGCTGCCTACCCATGAGGTAACCACACCCTGGTCGTTTATGATAGCGGTGGCCCTGCATATATGCCAACGATACATACCATCGCTTTTTCTTCTCAGTTGAAATTCCTTATTGAAATTTTCAAGAGTTTTTATGGAATGGCTCCACGATTGCGATACATCGTTAAGTTGGGCGGGGTTAATAATATCCATCCAGTTTCTTTCCAGGGCGCCTGGCAGTGTAATACCTGCATAGTCAAGAAAAAAGTTATTAAAATAATTGAACGCCCCATCAGCAGTCGCAGAGAAAGTGATCTGCGGCACAGATTCCAAAATCATTATTAGATTTTGATGACTCTGTATTTTTTCAGCTTCCGTTCTTAATGTGATATCATTGAGAGCGAGTAAAATAAGCCGTGTATTGTTTTCATCCGGTATGTGCTGTGCGTTAAAGAAAATAGTGCGCAGGCCTATAGCGGGAAATGTATAACTAACTTCCCATTCAATAAACCTTTCT
>JBDTMP010000334.1:0-3018 GCA_039934215.1 Ginsengibacter sp. | reverse complement strand
ATTTTTAAATCCCCTGTTTTTATTTTATTCCAAAGCTCTACTCTTTCGTTATTATTAAATTTTGAATGATATATAGCAATGTTGCCGCCAAAGTTCAGTTGCAATCTTCGTATGATCTGCGCCGTTAGTGTGATCTCCGGTAACAGGTAAAGAACCTGTTTACCTTCATTTATGAACTTTTCAATTTGCTTAATATAAACCTGTGTTTTTCCGCTGCTTGTAATGCCGTGCAGCAGGCAAACGTCTTTATTTTTAAATGCCTCGTCAATTTCTGAATATGCTTTTTTCTGAGATTCATTCAGCTCAAAGCTGAATTCCATTTTTTTAGGCAGGCCTTTCAAACGATCAATATTCCTTTTTTGAATAAAAAGAATATTCTTGTCAACAAGACCTTTTAATTGTGCGGGTGAAGCGCCGGCTTTTTTTAAAAGCTGGCTTTGAGAAACTTCTCCCTCAGTTTTCATGTAGTGCAAAAAGCTTAAAAGCAACTCCATTTGCTTTGGAGCTTTATTAAAATTGTTTAACAGTTCACTAAGCTTCTCATCAGTGTCAAATTCGGGATTGAGCAACACATAATTTTCTTTTTTCTCTTTATACCTGTCATTAAAAGCTTCCCATACAAAACAAACTTTTTTTTCAATTAACCTTTTTACCAAAGGATAAACGTGGATGATATCCGCAACTTGCTGCACTTCTGTAAGTTTCAATTCTTTTTTTATCAATAACGCTTCCGCGATCAGGTATTCTTCGTTATCAAGTTGCGAAAAATCTTCACCATATTCTTCATTATAAATTAAGATAGCTTCACTACTAAGCTTTAAATGCGTAGGCAGGGCGGCAGCCATCACTTCCCCTTCACTACACATATAATACTCGCTTATCCACTTCCAGAGTAGGAGCTGTTGCGGATATACAATGGGCTCCTCATCAATAACACTTAAAATATTTTTAGTCTCATAAGGCGGCTGGTTATGGCTTACCTTTTTTATAATGCCAGCATACTTCTTGTTTTTCCCAAACACAACTTCTGCACGGCAACCAATTTTAATTTTTGCATGTAGCGTTGACGGAACTGAATAAGTATACGTTTTTGGAATAGCAAGTGGAAGGATAATTTCAACCCAAATATCAGGAGTATTTACAGATTCATTAAACAATAAAGGCCCGTCGGTAATTTCATTCATCTATACAAAGATATTATGCGCAACCGGATTTGAATTGGCTATAAATACAGACATGGATGAATAACAAACCTATATTCTAAGAAACGCTACTGTAGGAGTGTCGGATCTATCCAACTTGCCTTATAACGCACAAGGGCCTCGTACATTTGATTGTAAATTTTTTCTCTTAACGCGGCTACATCTTCCATGGTTAACCCGGATGTATCAGTTGCCGGAAGATAAACAGCGCGGCATGATCCCGGGTTTAATGAGAATATACTGTAATAGCTAAGCCTGTCATATGTGTCTAAAAATAAAATGGGTCGAATAGGTTTTTGAGTTTCAATAGCAATACGAAATGCGCCATCGTAAAAGCTTTTTAATGGATGATGTGTCATGTTAAAAGTTCCTTCCGGGCAAATAAATACTGAAATTTTTTTGTGAAGAAAAAATACAAGGTTTTCGACACTCTTTAATCTTTGCCTGGGGCTCTCACGGTTTACCAAAACTGCCCCTTGTTTATAAATAAATCCGAACACAGGGACCTTAGCCATTTCCGCTTTCCCAAGAATACGAATGTGCTGGCGACGTATGGCTTTCATCATCATTGGAATATCCAGGTAAGAAATATGATTACTTACAAAAATATATTGCTTACCAGGATCGTGTACTTCTTCATAAATATTTTCATGCTTTATTGCGGTCAGAAAAAAAAACGCATCAGCCCAGAAACGGCATATCTTAATCAGGATATTCCCGCCCTTAATCTTACCCATCAAAAAAGAATACATAAATAAAGGGAAAAGCAGGAGCATCAGGCTAAGAAATAGAGAAAAGCCATAAATGCTAAATAAAAACCGTAAAAGATTACGCAATCGGGACTGTTTTAAACTTATTTATGATATGCAAATAAAGTAAAAGATAAAATAACGATATTAAATTGCCGTCACAATACAAATCTCTACGCTAAAATCAAATTTTAAGGATTTTTAATAGAGTATGTTGCCAATTTATTTGTAAATCCCTTACATTTGCACTCCAAAAATCGGGAATATATGTACGCAATAGTAAAAATAGCCGGTCAGCAATTTAGAGTTCAACAGGGACAAAATTTATATGTTCCTCACATCACCGGTAAGACGGGAGATAAAATTGAGTTTTCTGAAGTTCTCTTTCATGAAAATGATGGAAAAATTTCTTTGGGTGACGATTCAAAGATTATTGTGAAAGCTGAAATTATAAATGAACTTGTGAAAGGAGAAAAAGTAATTGCCTTTAAAATGAAAAGAAGAAAAGGCTTTAGAAAAAAGCATGGCCACCGTACTCAATACACTCATATAAAAGTTACAGATATCGCTTAACTTTTAGATTGAAAAAAATGTTTTAAATATTCTAAATCATTTTAATTTTTTAATTTTTAATTTTTTTAATTCTTCATATTATGGCTCACAAAAAAGGCGAAGGCTCCGTAAAAAATGGTCGTGATTCACAAAGCAAAAGACTCGGTGTAAAAATATTTGGTGGCCAGGCGGCAATCGCCGGAAATATTATTATTCGTCAAAGGGGAACAGTGTACCATCCCGGAAAAAATGTTGGTCTTGGAAAAGATTTTACAATTTTTGCAACCTCCGATGGAGTGGTTGAATTCAAAAAAACCAAAGGCGATAAAACCTTCGTTTCAGTAAATGCAATTGAGGCATCTGCATAAATACAATTGGCCTTCCACACAATTTTCCTTAAATAAAATTTGGCAGTTAAAAAAATGTTTTTATTTTTAATTATTATTTACTAACAATTAAATTCTAAAAACATGGCAATGGCAAAAAAAGCTGCTCCTAAAAAAGCTGCTGCAAAA
>JBDTMP010000333.1:0-2930 GCA_039934215.1 Ginsengibacter sp. | reverse complement strand
ACAATCATTGCGATTGGGGAATCTCACGATTAATGGAAGCAAAGCAATAGCTGTTCCAAAGGGAACTTCATTATTAGCCATTGCAACGCAACATAATATTAATCTTGCAAAACTTGTTGAAATAAATGATCTGGATAAAGACGGTTTACTTGAAAAAGATCAAATCATTTTTCTTGAGAAAAAACAAAAAGAAGGGAGCCGTGATTATTACATATCTCAGCAGAAAGAAACTTTGTATGACGTATCTCAAAATAATGGTGTGTTGATGCAAAGCATTTGTGACCTTAATAAATTATCCCGGGAGGATATTATTTATCCGGGCACTAAAATCCTGCTGAGACCGGCACCAGTTAACGGTTACCAGGCATCGGCCAACACGTATGCTGAACCTCCAAGTAAACGGGGAGCCTCATCCTTGAAACCTGTTATTCACGAGGTACAACCTAAAGAAGGCCTTTACACTATTTCAAAAAAATATGGCGTATCAGTAGCTCAATTGAGAGAATGGAATAGTTTAGAAAATGACAATTTAAAAATCGGTCAGCAGCTTATCATCTCAAAATAAATTATGCCCTCTATTAAAGTTCATGATAAAGAATTTGTTCCTTACATAAATCCTCCGCAAATCGCGGAGCAGGTCTCGAGAGTAGCGTCAGAAATTAACAGGGATTATGCGGGTAAAAAGCCGCTGTTTATAGCCATCCTGAACGGGGCGTTTATTTTTGCCGCCGATCTTTTCAAAGAAATAACGGTCGAAGCAGAGATCTGTTTTATAAAGCTCGCTTCTTATAAAGGTGTGAAATCAACCGGCAAAGTTATCACAGCCATTGGTCTTGATGTTGAGCTCTATCAGCGTGATGTAATCATAGTTGAAGATATTGTTGACACCGGTAAAACGCTTACTCAATTTCTGCCGCAACTGGAACATGCTCACCCTGCATCTTTGAAGATCGCCTCTCTTCTGCATAAGCCTGATGCTATGATTCACCCTATTAAAATTGATTATTTGGGTTTTACAATTCCTGATAAATTTGTTATTGGCTACGGACTCGATTACGATGGACTGGGTAGAAATATTAAAGAAATTTATCAATTAGTTTAAACTTGTATGGGTGTAGGTTAGGTGTAGCTATTAAAACTCTTTGTGTCTTTCATAATAAGACTTTATCTTTCAAAATAAACCCTTTGCAAAAAGTTTATCTTACTTCCTGCTTACTGATCTGGATGCTCCATGCATCGGGCCAGTATTATATAAGGGGCGAGATAAAAGATGAAAAAGACCAGCCGATACAGAATGTAAAAATTTTTATGCCTTCCACCCGATCTATGTTCTACAGCGGCATCACCGGGGGATTTGGTATTCCCAGCGCCAATTTATACGACTCGCTAATACTAAGCTCCGATGGATTTGAAACAAAAGCGATAAAAGTAAAATGTGATGTATACCAGGAGATAATTTTAAAAATGCTTTCTACGAATGTCAGCATAAAAAAACCCAGGCTTGTTTCGATCACTATGGGTTCTGAAGGGCATATATACCCTACCGCATATTACAGGGATGAAAGCTATAGCAATCTTGTGGAAAATGAATTTATTAAGAGTAACGTAAGCAATAGCACCGGATTTGCCATGCGCATTGACAAGGCATCTTATAGTAATATTCGCCGGTTTATCAATCAAAGCAGCAAAGTACCGCCTGACGCTGTAAGGATAGATGAAATGCTGAATTACTTCAATTTTAATTACAAAGAGCCTGATGGCAAAAATGTTTTCGATATCAGATCGCAGGTAACAGATTGTCCCTGGGATAAAAATCACAGATTATTGTTCCTGAATCTTTCCGGGAAAAAATTAGATCTTGAAAAGGTGCCTCCTTCTAACTTTGTATTTTTAATAGATGTGTCAGGAAGTATGGATTTGCCAAACAGACTTCCCCTTTTAAAAGAGTCTTTCCAGTTGCTTGTAAAAAATTTAAGAGAGAAAGATACTGTTTCCATTGTTGTGTACGGAGGCACCGTTGGTACCTGGCTGCAACCAACAAGTGGTAGCCAAAAGCAAACTATTATAAAAGCCATTGAAGAATTAACGGCCTCCGGTGACACACCGGGCGAAGCCGCGATAAGGTCTGCTTATAAGTTGGCGGAAAGCACTTTCATAAAGGGAGGCAATAACCGCATCATACTTGCTACCGATGGCGACTTCAACGTAGGCCAAAAAACGGAAAAGGAATTGGAAGAGTTGATTACAAAAGAGAGGCAATCGGGGGTTTATCTTACCTGTCTTGGCGTGGGAATGGGAAATTATAAAGATTCAAAAATTGAGGTATTGGCAAAAAAAGGAAATGGCAATTTCGCCTATATTGATGATATAAGGGAAGCAGAAAAAATTCTTGTTACGGAGTTTACACAAACATTATATTCAATAGCAAACGATGTGTATGTGACGCTGAAGTTTAACCCAGACCTGGTGAAAGGATACCGGCTGATAGGATATGATAATAAAAAGAACGTGCTTGCACAACAAAGCGATGAGCTTGAAGGGGGTGAAATAGGAGCCGGCACGAGCAATACTGCGATTTTTGAAATCGTTCCGGTTGGGGGCGATACATTGTCACATCTGGATCAAAGCATTGCCGCACTCACCTTGCATTATAAATTACCACGGGATACAACGGTACAATTACTAAAACTTAATTGCACAAACAACTACACTTCCTTCTACTCTGTTTCTAAAGATCTGCAGTTTGCAACTGCGGTTTGCATGTTTGGCCTAAAGCTTAGGGAATCGGCTTACTTTCCTTCAAATATTGACTGGAAAGATATTAACGCCATTGCTTCACAAGCTGCAATGAAAGATGATTATTTACAGAATGAATTTATTACGCTATTAGATAAAACAGAAATTATTTATTACGAAAAAAAGAAAAGAAA
>JBDTMP010000332.1:0-19281 GCA_039934215.1 Ginsengibacter sp. | reverse complement strand
GAGTAAGTAAATTGGTGCCGGTTGATTTTAGGGGGCTGGAACATGAATTGGTGAATTGAGCTTCCTTCCTAATATTTACTGCCCGACCGCAAATTTTGTAAAAGATATTGAGATACCTCAAACACGGTTATGACTTTGACATCGAAGAAGAACTTCTTGCAAAAAGTTCAATCATCCAATCAATAAAAACATTGAACATAAAGGTTGCATAACTCGTTTGAGTTTGCCATTTTTAAAAAAATGATTTTTGAGCTTAAGGATACTGCAGTTTTCCTACATTCCCCTTCCCACCTGCAAAAAAAACACTGTTCCCATTTTTTGCTTTCCGGCATACATGAAAACTTTCTTTTGAAATTGAAGTCCAGGTATCGCCATCGTTATTGGAAATATCAACTCCGTTAATTCCGCAGTTGGAAAATGTCTCTGCTTTCAGTCATTCATGGATTTTAAAAAATTGGTACATTTGGATTATGGAGACAATGCAAATAGATATATTAAATCCAAAGGCAGGCAAGCTTCTCAAAAATCTTGAAGATTTAAAACTAATTTCTATTCGAAAATCATCGGATGATGGCTTCCTGAAATTGGTAAATAAGTTTAGAGCAAAAGCAAAAAGCAACCCACCAACTTTAGCTGAAATCACAAAAGAAGTAGAACTTGTAAGAGCCAAAAGATATGCCTCAAAAAGATAGAGTTATTATTGACACTAATCTTTGGATTAGCTTTTTACTTACAAAAAATTTTACAAGGCTTGATACAATAATTTCCAACAAAAAACTTATTCTTTTATTTAGTCAGGAATTGATAGACGAAATAGTAGAAGTAACACAAAGAAAAAAATTTAGAAAATATTTTCCCTTAGACGATATTGAAAGCCTTATGATAAAAATTAAGAGCAGAGCAGAATTTATTAAAATTGAAAGCATCATAACTGACTGCAGAGACCCCAACGACAATTTTTTACTTTCGTTATCAATTGACGGTAATGCAACACATTTAATAACCGGCGACAGAGATTTAATTATTCTTGAAAATTATGGCGCGACAAAAATATTGACAATAGCCGAATATTTAAAAGGATGCTAACGCTTATATCAATATATCATTGATATATCAATGAGAGGAACTGATGAACCTTCTAAATATCCGCGTTACTTGTTTAAGGATACTGCAACTTCCCTACATTCCCCTTTCCACCTGCAAAAAAAACACTGTTCCCATTTTTTGCTTTCCGGCATACATGAAAACTTTCTTTTGAAGTTAAAGTCCAGGTATCGCCATCGTTATTGGAAATATCAACTCCGTTAATTCCGCAGGTGATCCATTTATTTTTTCCAAGATACTCCACGCAGCTTCTGTATCCATGTGGCGGGATTGAAGGATAAGTCCACGTTTTACCGGCATCTTTTGTTATCACACAATTTTTAAAAGAAGAATCCGGATTATTAAAATCTCCTCCAACAACTATGAATAGTTTTTTATTTTTCAAAGCGATAGAATTAGCCCCGGTAGTTTCTTTTCCCTGTAAAATGGGAAGGTCAATTTTTTTATCCCTGATGAATAGTCGTGAATGTAATCCGCCGGTTACAAAACATGCAGCATCATTTCCAAATTTTCTTATGTTGGTTCCGCTTGCCGCAAAACAAGCTTCTCCACTATCTGCAACCGGATAATTTTTTTCAGGAATGGTGCGCCATGTATCGCCGCCATTAAACGTGCGTGCAATAAAAAATTTGCCATCTACCGGGTCGCCAAGTACGATTCCACTTTGTATATTCCAGAATTCCATGGCATCCAGAAACATTCCTTTTGTCTTGTTTTCATAAACGATTTTCCAGTTTTCGCCACCATCAATTGTTCTTAAAATATATGCCGGTTCCCCAACACCCATAATCACAGCCTGTGTTTCATCAAATGCTTCAATATCACGGAAATCAGTTTTTTCAAAACCTTTTACCTGTATCCACTTCCAGGTGTTGCCGCTGTCAAGAGACTTGCCCACCGTGCCATTGCTGCCGCTTACCCATATCGTGCGATCATTCACAACGCTTAATCCACGCAAGGAAATATCCGTTCCGGAGTGCAGGATTTTTATTTGCTGTGCCTGAACATTTGCACAAATAAGGCAGAATAAAACCAGGATATTTTTCATAAAAGAGAAAAAAAATGTTTATTGAAGCAGAATAAAAATTATTAAACCGATAAAGTTAATTAAAGATGCTCAGTGTCGCCGCATGTGCAAGGTAGCCACCAACATAGCCGGGATTAGTTTGACACAACTTGTTTAGATTTGGTTAAGGTGTCTGGCCACTCCTGTGGCCTGACACCTGCATTAGAAGACTGCTAATGGCGGCGAATCGCCACGTCTGAAGGAGTTTTGCGAGACTTTTTTATTCCTACATTTGCTCATGAGTTATAATTATTTGCCGCTTGATGCAAGCGAGCTTACGTTTCAGCAGGTAAAAGATTTTATAAAATACCAACAACTTGTTTCCATAACATTTGCGGCGCACCAGTCCATTGATAAATGCAGAAAATACCTGGATGAAAAATTGAATTCTTCTGATGAACTTTTTTATGGGATAAATACCGGGTTTGGATTTTTGCAAAATGTCCAAATAGATAAGCAACAACTGCGCACGCTGCAAAGTAATTTATTGCTTTCGCATGCATGCGGTATGGGAGAGGAGGTGCCTGCGGAAATCGTAAAGCTGATGTTGATGCTAAAAATAAAATCACTCAGCTACGGTTACTCCGGCATTGGTATTGAAGTGGTGAAGCGGCTGATGGATATGTGTAATAATGATGTGCTTCCGGTGATTTATACCCAGGGCTCCCTCGGCGCTTCCGGTGACCTTGCACCCTTAAGCCATATGTGTCTTCCGTTGATTGGAATGGGAGATGTAAGAGTAAATGGAAAAAGAATGCAAGCCGCAGAAGCAATACAAAATATGGGGTGGGCGCCGATTGAGCTTCAAAGTAAAGAAGGGCTTGCCTTAATAAATGGTACGCAATTTATGAGCGCTTACGGTATGAGTGCGCTGGTAAAAACGGAAAAATTAATCAGGTGGTCAAATATAATTGCAGCTATTTCTTTTGACGCATTCGATTGCAATCCGGATTGCATCAATGAAAAACTTCATTCGATACGAAATCATAAAGGACAGGTTTCTGTTGCTTCAGATATTAATAAATTTTTGGAAGGCAGTGAAATTACATGGTCGCAAAAAAATAAATTCCAGGATCCATATTCATTTCGTTGCATACCACAGGTGCATGGCGCAACCATCGATACTTTTGATTTTGTGCTATCCACATTTTTAAAAGAAATTAATTCTGTTACTGATAATCCAAATATTTTTCCCGGCGATGACCTTATATTGAGCGGTGGAAATTTTCACGGGCAGCCCTTAGCGTTAGGTCTTGATTTCCTGGCTATTGCCATGAGCGAACTTGCCAATATTTCTGAGCGAAGAACTTACCAGTTGTTAAGCGGGCAAAGAGGTTTCCCCCTTTTTTTAGTAAAGAATCCGGGCCTTAATTCCGGGCTGATGATCCCTCAATATACCGCGGCCGGAATTGTAAGTGAGAACAAGCAATTATGCACTCCCGCTTCAGTGGATTCTATTTCCTCGTCCAACAACCAGGAAGACCATGTAAGCATGGGCGCTAATGCCGCTACAAAATGTTTGCGTGTAATTGACAATGTAGAAAAAGTTTTGGCTATAGAATTGTTGTCTGCTGTGCAGGCGATGGAATATCGGAGACCTTTGAAATCATCGGCGATGCTTGAAGAAACAATTACTGCATTCAGGGAAATCGTTTCTTTTAATGAAGCCGACAGGTTTTTGCATGAGGATATGATAAAGGCCGTTGATTTTATCAGGAATTATGAAATTGTAAAATAATTTTTGGGGAGATGCAGAGATAGAAAAATCTCTATCAATAATTCATCTTATTGCTTCCTCCTTGCACCTTCACATGAAATGAAAATTGTAAATTTGGTAAAACATTTTTTATGAAAACAGCAGAAGAAATTAAAAGAGAACTTCATGAATATATTGACAGTATTACTGATGAAGAAACTTTGATGCAGGTTCATGAAGAGGTTGCAAGCTATTTAAAAAAAGATTTTGAAGAGAAGATTGAAGAAGATGAATTAAGTGTGGAACAAATTTCAGAAATTCAGAAAGGACTTAAACAAATAGAAATTGGAGAAACTGTTGATTGGACTACTTACTTAAATGCCACTACAAGATGGCATACAAAATAAAACAGTCGAAGCTTTTCTTAATAAAAATCATAAAGCTTCTTGAATATCTGGAAAAGAACTGGGGCAAAAAAGTTGCCGACGAATTTAAAGAGAGGGTTGATAAAAAAATTTTGCAATTATCAGAAACGCCAAACATCGGCAAAGATTGCAGGCAGGTGTCAAATGTAAAACGTATTGTAATCACAAAACACAATAAATTATTTTACAGGATAAAAGGTAAAACAATTTATCTAATAACATTATTCGATACGAGGCAAGATCCACAAAGGAATAAATATGAATAAAATGCCTGATGATCTAAAGCGATATGATCCTTTAAAATACAAAACGCCAACCGGTACAAAACGCTCATGTAAAGGCTGGATACAGGAAGCTGCATTGCGTATGTTATTAAACAATCTTAATCCTGAGGTCGCTGAAAAACCGGATGATCTTATCGTGTATGGCGGGCGGGGTAAAGCCGCAAGAAATTTTGAAAGCCTGGACCTGATTATAAAAGCGCTTAAGGATCTTGAAAATGATGAATCACTTTTAATACAAAGCGGCAAGCCCGTAGGTATTTTGCAAACACATACTAATGCCCCGCGTATTCTTATTTCTAATTCTCAGCTTGTACCGAAGTGGGCAACGTGGGAGCATTTTGATGAGTTGGAAAAAAAAGGATTGATGATGTTTGGACAAATGACCGCTGGCTCGTGGATATATATCGGCAGCCAGGGAATTATTCAGGGAACTTATGAAACTTATGGGGCAATCGCCCATAAGCATTTTCGGGGAAGTTTAAAGGGAACACTCAATGTATCCGCAGGACTTGGAGGAATGGGAGGCGCACAGCCATTGGCAATTACGCTTAATGAAGGCGTTGCGTTGATTGCAGAAGTGGAGAAATGGAGAATCGAAAAGCGGCTGGAAACTAAGTATTTAGACTTGTCAATTGAAAATATTGACGAAGCGATTGACAGAGCCCTTGAAGCAAAGAAAAATGGTAAGGCATTGTCGATAGGGGTAAGGTGTAATGCGATTCATTTACTGGAAAGATTGGTAGAAAGAAATATAGTTCCAGACACACTAACTGACCAGACATCGGCACACGATCCTCTAACCGGTTACTGGCCGCATGAAATGGAATATGAATACGCGAAAATTTTACGCGAAGAAAACCCAAAACAATATGTTGAATATGCGTATCATTCCATTGCTCACCATGTAGAATTGATGCTTCAGTTGCAAAAAATGGGCGCCATCACATTTGATTACGGAAATAATATTCGTGCCGGGGCAAAGGAACATGGTGTCACAAATGCCTTTGATTTTCCGGGGTTCGTTCCGGCTTATATCCGTCCATTGTTTTGCGAGGGAAAAGGTCCTTTTCGCTGGGCAGCACTTAGCGGTGACCCTAATGATATAGCGATAACAGATGAGGTCGTTCGCAACTTATTTCCTGAAAATACATCCCTCTTACGCTGGCTGAATCTTGCCAATAAAAAAATTCCGTTCCAGGGATTGCCTGCACGGATTTGCTGGCTTGGCCAGGGCGAGAGAGAAAAAGCAGGCCTCGCCTTCAACGAACTGGTAAAGACCGGAAAGGTGAAAGCGCCCATCGTTATAGGCCGGGATCACCTGGACACAGGCTCAGTGGCGAGCCCCAACCGTGAGACCGAAGCGATGCTTGATGGCAGTGATGCCATTGCAGACTGGCCAGTATTGAACGCACTATTAAATACCGCAGGCGGAGCAAGCTGGGTGAGCCTGCATCACGGAGGCGGCGTGGGTATGGGATACAGTATACATGCGGGCATGGTAATCGTGGCAGATGGAACAGATGAAGCTGCGTCTAAGCTTTCCCGTGTGTTGCGCAACGATCCGGGCTTTGGCGTGATTCGCCATGCGGATGCCGGGTATGACATCGCAAAAGATTATGCGAGAAAGTTTGGACTTGATCTCAAAGAGAGATTATCATCTTCTTAATTATGTACATCATTTGGCGAAGTTGGACAACCCACCAGCGTCCCGGGATTACAATTAATAAAAAGTTGTTTCGTATTTTTAAAGATCAAAAAGAAAATTATTATGTATCATTTTACCCGCAGAAAATTTCTTAAATCATCTTCGTTACTTTTAGCGGCATCATTCGTTACAACCTCATTGTATATAAAAAAGAACAAACCTTTATTGGCTTTTTCCACCCTGGGCTGCCCTGACTGGGATTTCAAAAAGATTACAGACTTCGCGGTGCAGCATGATTATACGGGCATTGAGGTTCGCGGCATTCAGCGCCAGTTGGATCTTACAAAATGCAATGAATTCAGCAGCGCCGAAAATATAAAGAGTACACTTGCAATAATGAAAGACAAAGGCCTCAGTTTCGTAGACCTTGGCTCATCAGCCGCCATGCATATTGCTGATGCTGCAGAGCGAAAGAAAAACCTGGATGAAGCGCGGCAATTTATTGATCTGGCGCAAAAAATAAATTGTCCTTATGTAAGAGTATTTCCTAACCAAATTCCAAAAGATAAGGACAAGAATGAAACCCTCGATCTTATTATAAAAGGCTTACAGGAATTGGGCGAATATGCGAAAGGAACCAATGTCACAGTATTGATGGAAACCCATGGAGATCTTGTTAAGAGTGAAGATATATTGCATGTTATGCAATCCGCAGAAGGTGATCATACCGGGCTTGTGTGGGACATTACAAATATGTGGTCGGTAACTAAAGAGCAACCTGCGGAAGTATATTCTAAATTAAAAAAATACATTCGCCATACACACATAAAAGATCTTAAACTGGTTGATGGCAAGGATCAGTACACATTTTTAGGAAAGGGTGAAGCTCCGATATTTGCAGCGATCGATCTTTTAGAAAAAGATGGATACAAGGGTTATTACAGTTTCGAGTGGGAAAAATTGTGGCATCCTGAAATTGCAGAGCCTGAAGCAGCATTGGCAAATTATTCTGAAGTGATGAAACAGCATTTTAATAAATAACCCTCACGTATTTATCAAATATTACAGGAAGAATATCAGAGAATATGTGAATTAAATAAAAAATATCTACCTCCAAATTAATCTTTGATATGCCGGATACTACCTATATAAATAACACTGCAAAATCTAAAAACACGTATGATGCAATTATCGTTGGCTCCGGCATCAGCGGGGGATGGGCCGCAAAAGAATTATGCGAAAAAGGATTGAAAGTTTTGTTGCTCGACCGTGGCCAAAATGTTGTTCACCCAAATTATCCAACTGCTATAAAGGATCCCTGGGATTTTACACATCGTTTTCATCTCACTGAGGCTGATAAAAAACAAAATTATGTTCAGAGCCGGCATTATTCTTTCCGCGAGGACAACAAACATTTTTATATCAACGACCAGGAAAATCCATACGAAGAAAAAAAACGGTTTGACTGGATAAGAGGTGATATAGTAGGAGGCCGTTCCCTTTTATGGGCGAGGGCTTGCTACCGCTGGAGCGATCTTGATTTTGAAGCCAACATGAAAGATGGCCATGGCGTGGATTGGCCGATACGCTATAAAGACATCGCTCCATGGTACAGTTATGTGGAGTCTTTCATCGGCGTAAGCGGCAGCAAAGAAGGAATACCGCATTTACCCGATGGAATATTTCAGCCGCCTTTTGAAATGAACCTCGTGGAAAAATATTTTAAACAAAAAATTGAAACAAAATATCCGGGGCGGAAAGTGATTATAGGACGAACGGCTAATCTTACCAGACCTGTACAGGGCAGGGGCCAATGCCAGGCGCGAAATCTTTGCCATCGCGGATGTCCGTTCGGCGCTTATTTCAGTACCAATGCAAGTACCATTCCGGCGGCCTATGCCACAGGCAACCTAACAGTAAGGCCACACTCGATGGTGAATAAAGTAATTTTTGACGAGCAAAAACAAAAAGCCACCGGCGTCGAAATTATTGACACCGAAACCATGCATGAAGAAACATTTCATGCACGGCTTATTTTCCTGAATGCTGCGACCGTGGCAACGGCGTTTATTTTATTGAATTCAACTTCGCGCCGTTTTCCAAACGGGCTGGGTAATGGCAGCGACCAGGTGGGCCGCAATCTTATGGATCATCATAAGGGTCTTTCAATTACCGCCGATGTTGATGGTTTCCTGGATTCTTATTATTATGGGCGCAGGCCTACCGCGGCTTACCTTCCACGTTTTAGAAATGTTACCGATAAGACTCCAGGGTTTCTAAGAGGTTATAATTTTGGAGCAAGTGCAGGCAGGTCTCCGCAGCAAAATGATGCGGCCATTGGAGCTGAGTTAAAAGAAGCACTGACGGAACCAGGCGGGTGGAAAATGGGAATGTATGCATTTGGCGAATGCCTTCCTTATGCGGACAATCGCGTAACGCTTAACAATAATAAAAAAGATAAATGGGGAAGGCCGCTTATTGTTGTGGATTGCGAATTTAAAGAGAATGAAAAAGCCATGCACCGGGACACAGCCATAACAGGCCAGGAAATCCTGGAAGCCGCCGGATTTAAAAATGTAAAAGTAAATGGCAGTATATCTTTCCCGGGAAATGCAAATCATGAAATGGGTGTTGCACGAATGGGGATTGATCCTAAAACGTCCGTGTTAAATAAATTCAATCAAATGCACGAGGTATCCAATGTATTTATTTCAGATGGTTCCTGCATGACATCAAGTTCATGCGTTAATCCTTCATTAACTTATATGGCGCTTACTGCCCGGGCCTGTGATTATGCTGTGAAAGAATTGAAGAAGGGAAATATTTGATTTAGGTATTTATTATCATCGTGTATCCATCATCACCCACCGGTTCACAGAATTCCATTTACCTTCTAATACTATTTTATAAAATGAAGAGGGAAATTTTTTTAAATCAATTGAAACTTTCTCTGCTTGCAAAGGCGCTTGTTTTACGAGGGAATAACTGTCACGGCTACCTGTTTTATAGTTATTGGAAGTTGCTGCCCATATTTTTACACTCCCGGTAGAATCAACCGCTGTCCAGGTAACATTTGCAACTCCCTTTGAATAATCAACTTTTGGATCGGTTAAAGATAAATTGCCAATGAATGGTACGCCATCAATTTCCCTCGCGACCGGCGCATGAAGTTTTATATTCATAAACCGTGCGATGGTGGGCATAATATCTACAATCGATATTTTTTGTTCGTTAAAATAACTGTTGAGATTTTTTGCATTGGTAATGATCCACCCGGCTCTTTCCCGGTCGCTTTGGCCTCCATGATCCTTGCCGGTTTTTTGATCACGCCCGTGGTCGGTGGTTACAATAATAAGCCAGTCCTCGTTATAATTTTGCTGTCTTAGCTGAATCGCTCTCCAGATGCGGCCAACCTGCTCATCCGCATAAGAAATTGCTTTATAATATTCAGGGCTATCGCCATATTTGTGGCCCATATCATCAGTGTACTCCAGGTAAACCCATGAAAGATCAGGGGCAAATGTCAGGATATTTTGCGATGCTTCATCCGCTATTTTTTCATCAATACGGTGCATGTAATTGTTAGTATCGTCATGCGGATAATTTATTGTATCCAGTTCCAGGCCATCCAATTTAAAGTCAAATTTAATATTGCCAGCTTCTGTGAGCCCCTCGCCAACAAGTTTGGTCCGGTTATCCTGCCAGGAAGAAAATATGCCTATTCTTTTTTGCGGAAACTGTTGTTTGAGTAAATGAAAAATATTAGGATAATTGTAATTGGGATCTTTAATATCATTGCCCCATACGTTGTGTTTATTTACCCATGTGCCTGTGAGAATACTGTTATAGCCAACGGCTGATATTGTAGGCGTCTGTGAGTAGCCTCCTTTCTCTCCGCCAACGATTGCCTTAGAATAGCCACCGGCTTTTTTGATCGCATCAAAATTTGGAAGGTTCAGTTTCTCAATAACGTCGGCGGGAATGCCATCAACAATTATGAACACTGCTTTCTTTTTGCTTACCTGCGCCATCAATAATGTATTTGAAAAAAGTAAACAAAAGCAAATAATTGGGCGTAACATTTTTTGCATGCATTAAATTTTAAGAGATAATGTAAGTAAGAAATTGTGAATTTAATTTAACTAATGTCTTTGTTGTTAACCTTCTGTCGCGATGAAGGATTCATTTGATATGTAATAATCTCTCCACTCTTAAGAATTTCTACAATGCGGTATCCATTATAATCCGTTCCCCAGTTACCGGCTACATGGGAGTCGAAAAAATAATATTTACCGTTGTTTACTTTTACATCATCCTGGTCGTGATCGTGGCCGTGAAACACTGCTTTTAAATTTTTTTGCTTATCAAATAACTCAACAATTTCCGGGCAGGGGAGGCCGGCACCCGTCCATTTGAAAGGAGTGATGTGCATAAAAACAAATAACTGTTTTTTAGATTTGAAGCGCTGCAATTCATTTTTAGTCCACTCAACATCAGGGCAAATATATGTGCCTTTATCATCAGCAGAATTTATTACAATAAAGGCTGCATCTTTTTGCTCAAAGGAATAATGCCATGGTGTATTCCATATTTTTTTCCAATTGTCTTCCGGTGTTTCGTCGTGGTTGCCGTGTGAAACATAGTAAGGCATTTTTAACTGATCCCATTTGGATTTTACATTAGGTAGAAATGTAACATCGTTATGAAAAAGATCGCCGTTTATTATAGTAAAATCAATACCCCGGTTTTTCTTTTCAGCATTGAGCCATTCAATCATCTGATCATGAAGAAATTCGTATTCTGTTGCCGGCTGGCCATAATGTCCATCGGAAGCGATTGCGAAACGGGTTACTATCCTATTAGCAGGAGCAAAATTAAAAACGCCTTTGGTAAATGGCTGCAGAACATTATTTGCATTTATAATGACAGCACCGTTTAAGCTCAACTTTAAAAACTTCCTGCGTGATAAAGGCATTGCTTAAATGATTTAAAAATGAAGGCAACAGTTGCGAAGAAAATAGTAAGCTAAAAGCAGAGAATCAATTATTAGAATTTTCTGCAAACATATTAATCAATTTTCAATTTATTTCAATGCTTAAATTAAGATATCATAAAATCATTTCGCATCTTTTTTTAGAATTATTCTACTTCCATTATTGGCAAACAAAAATCCCTTTTGTAATTGTGGGCAAGAATTGTTAGAATTGCTATAAATTTAAACAGAGGGTTTCACTATGGCAGATAATTCTCCCGCAATCGCAAGTATCTTCATCTCTTATGCTCATGTCGACGAAGATTTAAAAAAAGAATTAGACAAATATTTAAAGGTATTAAAAAGGTCTTCGAAAATTGAATCCTGGAACGACAGAGATCTTATTCCGGGACAGGAATGGAATACTGAAATTATGGCTGCATTGAGTAAAGCGAATATTATTTTACTTTTAATAAGTATTGATTTCAATAGCTCAGATTTTATATGGGATAAGGAACTCGCTTCAGCAATGAAACGCCATGAAGAAGGAACAGCGCATGTAGTGCCTGTGATACTCCGCAAATGCGACTGGAGTAAAATGCCTTATGCTAAACTGCAGGCACTTCCCCGCAATGCTAAACCTGTAACGGAATATCCTAACCGTGATGAAGCTTTTACTGAAATTGCACAAGGCATAGAATCATTAGTAGATTATATGAACAGCAAGCAATAAGATGAAATAGATTTTTTGCGGATAATAAAAAGCGGTTTTTTTTCTTACCAATTTTTAATAATAATTTATGCCTGAAACGCTCCAATCTTTCGAATCGAGAAAAAGAAATAAGATATTGGTTTATCTTCTCGCGGCTCCTGAAGACCAGGATGAATGCAATGGCATTCAAAAACATCTTTCTCCTATTGTAAGAAATTCGGCCATACCCATTGAGATTGATAGCGATTTTGCAATAACCGCGGGAGAGGATACTGAAAAGTATAAACAAAAATTGTATGATGCAGATATTGTACTCGCTTTGATAAGCGTTGACTTTATTAATAACGACGATATTTATATGCGCAATAAAAAGGTAATTGCGAGATACAATAATAATGAGACTGTAATGTTGCCGATACTTGTTCGCAACTGCTTGTGGAAATCTACACCGTTTGTAAATCTTCCTTTGCTGCCTAAAAACTTTCAGCCGCTTAACAACAAACAATTCTGGAACAGTGAAGACGACGCATTAACCGCAGTGGTGAGTGATATTTATGATTCAATAAATAAATTCTCTAATGAGCTTGCAAGAAGTCAGGCGGCTCTTGCTTTTGTAGAAACTCCCGATGCGCATGCTGCTCAAAATATAGAAGGAAAGCCAACAACAGAGAAACCAGTCGTAAACCGCACACCAGAAACGACGGCTTCGCCTGTACAGGAAAAAGCGCCTATTCCGCTGGAAGCTGAGTGGAGAAAGGATTATTATAAAAATACTACCTGGAAAAGAGGCGTAGCCTTCATTCTTGATAATTTATTGACCATGTTCCCTGTCATGGGAATTACTTTTGTAATTGCCTCAGCAGTATTTGTAGGAGAGGATCTTGTAGTAACCGATGCAGATCTCGGCTATATTTTTTTATGTACGTTTATTATATATTTTATAGTCTGCGCGGCTATGGAATCTTCCAGATGGCGCGGCACCTTTGGCAAACGAATTATGAAATTACAAATAACTGACAGGGACGGACACGCGATTTCTTTTTTCAGGGCTTTTTGGCGAAATGTCATCAGGCTTATTGTTGGCTATTCTTACTTGTTTGTTCTTCCGTTAGTAATACAATATTTTACTTTCAAAAAAACAAAACAATTATTTCATGACCAGCTTTCAAGTACAGTTATTGGAGAAAGATTGAAACGTGCGTAAAATTGATAATTCAATAGCTGCAAATGCGTTTACATCACATTTGATTTTTTTCCAGGTGCGTGATTGAATTCTCCTGTTTCCCCTGGATTATTTTTTTACAATTGGGTGCACCACAATTACAAATAAAACTTTCCATCTCGTTATTTAAAAAAGAAGTGTAATCGAGTGTAAGCTCTTCACCTTTTTTTATTTCCTTTTTTGCAATTACATTCAATCCTGAATATTGCGTGTTGGGGTCGCACGAATGGTTCTGAGGGGCCCACTCAGCTGGTTTTGTATCCCATAAAATATACACTTCGTCGCTCAATGGCCATGCATACCTCCTGAAATTTTCAATTTCATCCGGCTTCCAGTTCTGTTCGACAAACTTTTTCGTTACCAGCCTGTGCGCTTTTTCTTCGCTGCTAAAGATTATTTCACCAAACTTCAAATTTTGCTTCGCATAAATTCCATATCCTGAAAGTGCATTTCCTTTTACAACAAACTTTCTTTGCTTTTGCTTATGCCGCAATATTCCTTCGTCAATAATGGTGTTGAGAAAGCCTTCTTTTTTTGCGGGGTCATTCATTAAAATATAATCGGCCGAACCTTCATAACCGTCTTCATAGAAAACGGAACATGTAAAATTTATTTCAAGAAAAAAAATAGCTCCATCCTCTCTCACCCTAAAATCAAGTCTTGCATATCCTGCTCCATTGAATGCCGTAAATATTTTGGATGCGGCTTCTTTTAGTTTTGAAGCTAATTCTTCGTCGTCGCATGGAACGTTCGCGTCACTGTGCAACTCGGATGTTTTCAGTTTATAAGTTTTAAATGTATTTCCTTCGGGGAAAATAAATTCTACAGGATTATAAACTTTGCAATCATTTTTTATGCATCCGTTAGCGGCAACCAACACAGTAAATTCCCTTCCTTCAATATATTGCTCTACTAAAATTTCATCGTACTCATTCAATAAAGCAAGCGCCTTTTTTTTCAGCTGATCTATGTTTTCTACAAATGAGGCAGGGTCTATTCCAAGGCTATCACCGGCTTTAGCTGGTTTTACAAAAAGCGGGAAATGTAAAAACTGAATTTCATTTTCTAAGTCTTCAGTGTTTTCCAAAGTCACATAAGCAGGCGTAGCAATACCACATGTAAAAGCAACATATTTCATCAACTCTTTCGGAGGATCATAAAGATCAGTATTGGGGCCGGTATAGGGAAGATCAAGTAAATCCAAAGTATAAATTACGTCAATTGATGGAACAGCCCAATCGAGGTAGCCTTCACAGAGATTTACAAAAATGTCGTAATTCTTTTTCTTAAGTTCTTTAAGCTGCCGGTAAGTGTGCAGCTTATTTAAAAAGATATGGTCAACAATGTGCCCGGGCAATAATGAGGTAAGATCTCTTGGTGGGTCGTAATATTTATAGTCAACATCGGTAGTAGAATAATCTGATTGTAGCACACAAACTTTCATCGCATATAGATTTTCATATTAGCCCAAAGAAAATAATTCAGATTAATTCCAATTGTTTTACACGTATTGGCTTATGCAATTGCTTACGGGTAATGGCATCTTTAATGATATCAACAATCATTGAGCCAAATGAATTTCCAGACAACCGAAGTATGGCTCCAATGGAAGTAAAATTTTCATCTTCAGATAAACCGCATTGCGAATTTACCTCCAATACATACAATTTTCCAGTGGAGCTATCCATTCGAAGATCAACCCGGCAATAGCCTCTTCCTCTTACGGCCCTGTAAGCCTCGAGGCTTAATTTGCAAATGCTTTCGATAAGATAACTTTCAGGAGTCTGGTAATTGTAAAAATCTTCATCATCCTTCAGCGGAGTTTCATCTTCATACATTTCCCACAGCCTGTCGAACGAAAGAAATTTTTCAACAGCTGGCAAAGATTGATTAAAAACCCTTTCCACAGGCAGAAATATTTTGCAATCTTTTGGCGAGGAGCTATTACCAATAATTAAGGTCGTAAACTCCGGACCGTCAATAAATTTTTCGGCTATGATTCCTCCGTTTGCAAGTTTCCATCCATGATAACCTTCCTGCAATTTATTGTACTGCGTTTGTAAACCAGACAGATCCTGCACCACGGAATGAATACCCACGCCAAGGCTTCCGCCGGACATCGCGGGCTTGACGATCAGCGGGCTTCCAAGGTCTTCAAAAACGGAATTCGTTTTTATATTTTCCTCCGTAAGAATTTGCCATGGAGGGGTAGCAATATTTTTTGTTTCAAACACTTCTTTCATTGAAATCTTTGAAGTGGTGATCCGGTAAAAATATTCATCGGCGCCGGTAAAGCACAGGCCGCTTTTTTTTAGATGCTTTATTACATTAATGCCGGGAGCTTTATTAATTTCATCACCATCGCAAAGATTTATTACAACTACATTTTCTGATGAGTTGCCTGATATTATAAAATCAATTACTGATTTATAATTATCATTAGTTACCTGCTGCCATTGCCAGGCAATGCCCAACTCTTTAAATGCTTTGGAATATTCTTCGATACTTTGTGTAAAATCGTAGTAGTAGTCAAGATTGTCATCATTTGTTTCTACAAATGGAGCCAAAACCCAAACAAAAAGTTCATTAAAAAATTGAGGCATACTTATGATTTAAGACAAATTGTTGTACTATACTTTTTGCAGGTATGTGTTATTTAATTTCTGGATAATGAAATCAGTAAATTTATAATTGGGAATTATTTCCTGTGGTAAAAATGAAGCGCCCTGTATTTCATGAAGGCAATCGTTTGCTCCGCAAAAACAATTGAAAGGCTCGGCCATGGCCCATTCCGTAGAAGGATAAAAAAATGTAAATTCATCACCCGCCGCAATATCAGCAAGGCAGCTTAATTCCATTTTTGCGGTATCGAAAAATACATTGGGATTGCAACTATGATTTATGTATTGCAAAAACTCCGGCTGCAAAATGATATGCGTACCATCATTAACCTGCACGGTAAACCTGTTTGGGCTGAGCAACGTTTCCAAAGATTCGAAAGTTGCGAAAACATCTCCATTGCGATAAGGCACTGTGGCATGTAAAGATTTTTCCTTTGTGTCTATATTTTCATAGAGGGTCGCAAATCCATAATGAAATATTTTACTTAAATGAGGAAGGGCGTAAGCGGCTGAATTCATTGTGGGTTTAATAATTTATTGATATAACTAAATTATTATAAAAATGATACGCAATGCAATTCATAAACAAAAAACTTATACACAAATGTGCATAGAGAAATGATTAAATAAGTTTAAAAGAAACATACATTAGTTATGTATATAAAACATTAGGAGACAAAAAAAAATTGAAGCCTTTTAAGAATACATTTTTATTGGACATTTTAATCAACTACCGGTAATTTGATGCTATAAATTTCGGTAATGCCCTGCTTACCTCTCAGTTGGGTTTCTGTTACTTTCTTAAAAATATATCTCGATTTTACTTTAGCATACTCGTCGTAAAGCTTTTTTGTTATTAAAAGTTTTTCTCCATAAATATTACACAAGGCAACTACACGTGCGGCTGTATTGAGCGTGTTGCCATGGTAAGCGATCTCTTTTTTGAATCGCCCTATCTCTACAACCGTTACCATACCTATGCTCATACCTGCCTTAAATTCAGGCACCATACCATATTTCATAAAATAATATTCCGATTCATTTATAAGCTTCGTATTAAACGCCCAGAAGGCATCAATGGAATTTATGATGGATTTCATTTTTGATAGTTCCCAGGTCAGTACTGCTTCATCGCCTACATATTGATATATTTCCGCGCCATAGGCATGTACAACTTCAAGGTCAGAAAAACAATCCTGGATAAAATTGCTATAGTTAACATGGCCAAGTTTTTCAGCAATGGTAGTTGACGAATTGAGATCAATAAACATGAAGATCCTGTATTCTTCCTGCGGGTTAAAAAATCTTCCGGTAATAATCTTAACAAAATTATTTTTTCCAATAAGTCTTATTATTTCAATTAAAATGGCAAAAAATATATTTGCCAACAATACATACATATTCAATACAAAAGATCCCGGTGAAAAAACATAATTGTAAAAATTATTCCATTTATTTTCCATCATGGCCACTAAGGAGTAAAATCCTATGGTTAAAATTGAAATAATAATAAGTTGTACAATAATTACCCTTACCATTAAAAGAATCATGGGCATCTTTCGTCTAAGGTTTTTTTCAAAAAAATATTGCAGAGATCCAAAAATGAAACCGGGTACAATAGCAAACGCAGGAAGAAGCATCAGGAAACGACGGGCAGAAATATTTATGCCATTCTCTCCAACAACTCCTACCTGGCGCATGATGTATAAGAAAATGGAAGCAAAAAACCATCCCGTAATATAAAATTTTACATGTTCAAACCACTTATTCAATGATGTAATTTTTAAAAAATGTGTTACGCTAAATTAAAAGAAAAAACTATGGTGTATATTCATTTAAAGAATGTTTGAAATGTAAGCTGTATTTAATTTTTAGTATGTTTAAATTACAGATTTTTTTTATCACATTTCTTAATAATTTTTTTCAAATTTTAAAACAGAACAAATGATTGAAACGGAAACATCGCTGAAGATTTTATCAATAGATATTGGAGGCTCTAATATAAAAGCGACTGTCTTAAACCAGGACGGAGACTTTATACAGAATTATCAAAAGCTTGCTACACCCGATCCTGCTACTCCCGCAAAAGTGATGGATGTAATAAAGCAGCTCGCAGAAAAATTCACAGATTATGAAAATATCTCTGTAGGCTTTCCCGGGTTTATAAAAAACGGAATTGTGAAAACGGCACCCAACCTCGGAACCCCTGAATGGGCTGAATTCGATCTGGCAAAAAATCTTGAATTGATGTTGGGTAAGCCCGTACTTGCGATTAATGACGCCGACCTGCAGGCGCTTGCCGTGGTAGAGGGAAATGGTGTAGAAATGGTGGTAACGCT
Organism: Ginsengibacter sp.; assembly: GCA_039934215.1. Taxonomy (GTDB): domain Bacteria; phylum Bacteroidota; class Bacteroidia; order Chitinophagales; family Chitinophagaceae; genus Ginsengibacter. The sequence goes on along the minus strand of JBDTMP010000332.1, from coordinate 1,195 downwards.
TGGAACCGGCTTTGGCTCAGCAATACTTAACAATGGCGTTTTGTTGCCTCACCTGGAAATTGCACATCATCCGGTTACAAAGAATAAAGATTATGATCAATACATTGGTGAAGAAGAAATGAAGAGGATCGGAAAGAAAAAATGGAACAAGCGAATGCAGAGAGTGATTGAAATTTTGAAAGTTGTTGTGAATTACGACACGCTCTATATAAGCGGTGGCAATGCGGAGAAGCTAAATTTTAAGCTTGATAAAAATATAATTATTGTAAACAACAAGGATGGTATCAAAGGAGGTGCTGTATTGTGGAAACAAAAAATAGAAGATAAAATAAATAGCCCGCAAAGAATGCAGGCTGCAAACTCACTGCAAAATTAATTATATGATAATAGGAATAGCCGCAGATCACGGAGGCTTTGATCTGAAAATAATCCTCAGGGAATTTCTTGAAAAAATGGGCCATCAGCTTATAGATTTTGGCGCCTACGAAAATAATCCGGCTGATGACTATCCGGATTTTGTAATTCCGCTGGCACGTGCCGTTGCCGAAAAAAAAGCCGAACGCGGTATTGCTATTTGTGGCAGCGGAGTGGGGGCGTCTATAGTTGCGAATAAAATTGCAGGTGTGAGAGCGGCGCTCATACAGGATTTTTTTTCAGCACACCAGGGAGTAGAAGATGATGATATGAATTTGTTGTGTCTTGGTGGTCGGGTAACAGGAGTGATGGCGGCAAAAGAATTTATTCAGTCTTTTTTAAATGCAAAATTTACCGGGGCAGAAAGGCACAAGAGGCGGTTGCAAAAAGTACAGTTGCTCGAAGTCCCGATGATTAAATGATTATAAATATTAAGACTAATGAAAAGTCCTTACAAAATTTTATTTTCTGACATTGGTGGTGTACTACTAAGCAATGGCTGGGGCCACCTGTCGAGGCAAGCTGCAGCAAAAAAATATAAGCTTGATTACACAGAAATGGATGAGCTCCATCATTTTATTTTTAATGTTTATGAGATAGGAAAAATTACGCTCGATGAATATCTTGACACTGTAATTTTTCACCAGCCTCGTAATTTTTCCAGGCAGGAGTTTAAAGATTTTATATTTGAGCAATCCGCGCTACTGCCCGGTATGTTGCCCTGGCTCGTAGAATGGAAGAACAAGCATCCGCAAATAAAAATTATTTCAATAAATAACGA
>JBDTMP010000331.1:0-4943 GCA_039934215.1 Ginsengibacter sp. | reverse complement strand
TTGGTAACAGGAGCCAACAGTGGAATTGGCAAAGCAGTTGCCATCGCCTTAGCGAATGATGGTGCCAATGTAGTAGTGAATTATGTTACCCACCCTGAAGCCGCCGACGAAATAGTTCAGAAAATTTTAGACGATGGCGGCAACGCAATAGCCATAAAAGCAGATGTAAGCAAGGAGGATGAAGTGACGGCTATGTTTCATCAGATGCTGGACAAATATGGCACTATTGATATTCTTGTAAATAACGCGGGACTTCAAAAAGATTCTTCATTAGTAGACATGTCGCTTGCCGATTGGCAACTGGTAATTAATGTAAATTTAACCGGGCAATTTCTTTGTGCACGGGAAGCCGTAAAGGAATTTTTAAGAAGGGGGGTTGTTCCTGAAAGAAGTTGCGCCGCAGGTAAAATTATTTCCATGAGCAGCGTGCACGAAGTTATTCCCTGGGCTGGCCATGTAAATTATGCAGCCAGCAAAGGTGGTATCAATATGATGATGAAAAGTATGGCCCAGGAACTTGCTTCAAAAAAAATAAGAGTTAACAGCATTGGCCCCGGCGCTATACAAACTCCCATAAACAGTCATGCATGGGAAACAGAAGAGGCTCTCTCAAAATTACTAAAGCTTATACCTTATGGACGCATTGGCCAGCCTGAAGATATTGCTAAGGTTGCCGTGTGGCTTGCCAGCGATGAATCCGATTATTTAAATGGTACAACAGTATTTGCAGACGGAGGAATGTTACTATACCCTGGCTTTACAACAAACGGTTAATACGTTTTAGCCCGCGTGATTTTTTTTCTTTCAGTTTTAAACTGAAGAAAATAATAAAAAGATGAATACAAGTGAACATAAAAGGCTGAAAATAAATTCAGTTAAAGACGTGCCCCTGGAATTGTGGGGACCTTACCTGAGTGAGAGGCAGTGGGGAACTGTACGCGAAGATTACAGTGAAAATGGAGATGCATGGAATTATTTTCCGCATGACCATGCACGCAGCAGAACTTATTTGTGGGGCGAAGACGGTCTGGCCGGCATTTCGGATATATTTCAAAATATGTGTTTTGCGATAGCATTGTGGAATGGTGAAGATCCTATATTAAAAGAAAGACTCTTTGGATTAAGTAATGCCAGGGGAAATCATGGGGAAGATGTGAAAGAATTATATTACTACCTCGATAATATTCCTACTCATTTTTATATGAAATATCTCTATAAATATCCACAGCAGGCATTTCCATATTTAGATCTTGTTGAGAAAAATGAAAGCAGAGGTAAATACGATCCCGAATATGAAATTCTCGATACCGGCATTTTTAATGATAATAAATATTTTGATGTATTTGTAGAATATGCAAAAAAAACCAGCGAAGACATTTTTATAAAAATAGAAATTATAAACAGGGCGAACGACGCAGCTAAACTAACGGTATTGCCTACACTATGGTTTTATAATAAGTGGCAATACCAGGATACGGGTGCTAAGCCATCTATAGATCTGTTGAATAGTTTTTCAGTGCAGGCAGTTCATGAAAGCCTTGGAAGTTATTATCTCTATTTCCCGCAGGCTGACCATGTTTTGTTTACTGAAAACGAAACCAATTTTAAAAAATTATTTAACAAAGAAAACACGGTTGAATTTGCAAAAGACGCCATTAATGATGCCATAGTGGAAGGTAAAGATTTTGAAAAATTAAAAGAAAAAAAACAGGGGACTAAATTTTCACCGGTCTATAAGTTTGATATAGAATCAAAGCAATCAAAAACGATCTATCTGCGACTCACTAAAGAAAAAAACATTGACGCTTTTCCAAAAAAATTCGAAAAAATTTTTGAAAAAAGAAAAGCCGAAGCTGACGAATTTTATAATGCTTTACATCCTAACCAGTCTAATGTTGATCAGAAAAATATTCAGCGGCAGGCTTTTGCAGGGCTGTTGTGGAACAAACAATATTATCACTATGACGTAGAACGCTGGCTAGATCAAACCGACGGTGTTTCACCCCTGCACGAGCAACGAAAGCATGGTCGTAATCACGAATGGAAATATTTAAAGAACCAGGATGTAATGTCAATGCCTGATAAATGGGAATATCCCTGGTATGCAGCATGGGATAGTGCTTTTCACTGTATCTCCATGGCGGTCATTGATCCGGTATTTGCAAAGCATCAATTGCTCGTGTTGATGAGGGAATGGTTTATGGATCCGCAAGGGCAATTGCCCGCTTATGAATGGGATTTTAGCGACGTGAACCCTCCCGTACACGCCTTTGCAGCCTATGAAGTTTATCAAATTGAAAAAAAATTTTATGGGATAACTGATATACATTTTTTGAAAAGAGTTTTTCAAAAACTCATCATCAATTTTACCTGGTGGATCAACCGTAAAGACGCTGATGGGAATAATATTTTTGAAGGCGGATTTTTAGGTCTTGATAATATTGGTTTATTTAACCGCAGCATGATTCTTCCTGGCAACATGTTGCTTGAGCAAGCTGATGGTACAAGCTGGATGGGAATGTACGCTCTCGATATGATGGATATTGCCTTGGAAATCGCGATGCATGATGATACGTTCCAGGACGCCGGCACAAAATTTTACGAGCACTTCGTAATAATTGCTGAAGCGTTGAATGAGCTTGGGCTTTGGAACGAGGATGATAAGTTTTTTTACGATGTGCTTTCTTTGAATAAATCTGAAGCATTTCCACTTAAGATAAGATCTGTGGTTGGACTTACGCCACTCTTTGCAGTTTCAATTATTGAAAAGGAGGTTTTTGATAAGCTACCAGATTTTGCAAAAAGAATACAATGGTTTCAAAAGTATCGCCAGGCAAATAACAAGTATTTACCCAGCCAGGAAAAAGATGAAGAGGAATGTATCTTGCTTTCATTGGTCCACAAGGAAAGATTGAAATATTTGCTGGATAAATTATTGGATGAATCAGAATTTTTATCGCCGGGCGGTGTGCGGGCCTTGTCAAAATTTTACCAGCAAAATCCTTACACATTAAGTGCTAACGGTAACACCTATTCGATCCAATACGACCCGGGAGATTCCACCTCGGACATGTTTGGAGGAAATTCTAATTGGCGCGGTCCTGTGTGGATGCCAATAAATTATCTATTTATAAAAGCTATAAAAGCTTATGGAGAATTTTATAGGGATGATTTTAAAATTGAGTGTCCGAAAGGTTCCGGTAAAGAACTAACACTGCTTGAAGTCGCTAAAGAATTATCCCGCAGGCTTATTCATATTTTTGAAAAGGATGACAAGGGACAAAGATTGGTGTTTGGGCCATACAGCTGGTTTTACAAACAGGAGGAGAATAAAGACCTGGTTTTGTTCCATGAATATTTTCATGGGGATACCCTGCAAGGCTTAGGCGCGAGCCATCAAACCGGATGGAGTGCTCTTATTGCAAATTTATTAACCGATTTAAGTGAGAAAGAGTGATTACCTTAAATGGAATTATTTTCATTGTTGAGATTTAAAATAAACGTTAGTATTTTTAAAATAACATGGAATAAAATGCCGGCTACCCACAGTCATAATCACAGTCACGCACATCATTCACATTCCATCAACCCGGTAAATGCTACGTCACCTTTTATTATTGGTATTACTCTAAATGTGCTATTTGTTATAATAGAAGTTATCGCCGGTATTGCATATAATTCAATGTCATTACTTACTGATGCGGGCCATAATTTGAGCGATGTTGCCAGTCTCGGTTTGTCACTTCTTGCTTTCAGACTGGCGAAAAAAAGTTCTACGAATACATTTACATACGGGTATAAAAAAACTACTGTGCTGGCTGCTTTTCTAAACGCTGTGCTTCTTTTGATAGCTATTGGCATACTCGGGTTTGAATCTATACAACGATTGATACATCCTGCGCCAGTAAAAGGATACGTTATTGCATGGGTAGCCGGTGCAGGTATAATTGTAAATGCAATAACTGCTTTATTATTTTTTAAACAAAGAAAAACTGATCTGAATATTAAGAGTGCCTACCTGCACATGCTTAGTGATACACTTGTTTCCGTGGGCGTGGTGGCAGGAGGTCTTCTTATAAACTATACCGGATGGAATTGGATTGATCCCGCTATCGGGCTTATTATAATGATTGTAATTCTTGCTGGCACGTGGTCGCTTCTTACTGATAGCTTCAGGCTTTCGGTGGATGCGGTACCCGCTGATATCAATATTGAAGAAATAAAAAAAATTATTAACGCTCAACCTAATATAGTGGAGGCGCATCACATCCACATTTGGGCGCTCAGCACCACAGAAAATGCCCTTACGGCGCACGTTTCTTTACGTGAAAATATTGACTTTAATGAAAAAATGAAATTGGTACAAAATTTAAAGCACACATTATTGCACCACAAAATTCATCACAGTACAATTGAAATCGAAATGGAAAAATCTGATTGTGAAGAAAAGGATTGTTAACTTTATTTAGCCAGTATAAAATGAAACTGTGGGCAACCTATTATTTTAAATGTTTCATTTTAAATAATTTAGTAGGTTGATTTTTGCAATCTTAATCAAAAACCTAAAATAAATTTATATGGAAAACAAAGTGGATAAACACCATCTTTTAGAATTTGCAGAGCAACGTCTTGAAGAACATATTGCAGAATTAAAAACACAGTACATGGGAAGAGAAATGCCGTCTGAAGATGAAAAGAAAAACGCATTTGAAAAACATTTGAATATGTTTACAGCAGAGTTGGAAGAAAAAAGTAAAGAGCTGGGTGATGAGCAAAATGATAAGCAAACTATAAAAGACTACCAGGAAAAGTTTAAAAAATCGTTATCAGAATTATAGTTATTTATGACCGCCATTAATACTATAGGAAATTTTTTCTGGAAAATATTTAAAGCAATTTTTGTTAGAAAAAAGGAATGCTGCAAATAATATGCATTTGGTTTT